>JBFIFS010000033.1:0-18592 GCA_041602695.1 Kiritimatiellia bacterium | reverse complement strand
CATTATCAAGCCTGTGGAGGGGCTGGAATTTGACCATGTGGCCATGTCCCCTGCTGAAGCACTGACCGTTATGGATGCTATTGAGCAGGGGGTGCGGGCGGGATGCGAAAGGAAGAGGTTTGAGAATGTCCTGGGGAGTGATCAGTGATCGGTGATCAGTTATCAGTGAGAGAATGTGGAGAGAAGATCATAGGGCACGTGTCACGCCGAGCGAAGTCGAGGAATCTCGAGTATTGCGTGAGATCCTTCGACTGCGCTCAGGATGACAGATAAGGGAACAACTGCTTTAAAGAAAGATTATTACTTAACGATAAAAGAGGAGAAAGAGATGCTTGAACATATCCTGAGCGGTGGACCGATGATGGTTCCTTTGATTGCGTGCAGTCTCGTGAGTTTGGCTGTGGTTTATGAGAGGTGGGTGGCTTTCAAGGCGAATCGAAGCATTGATACTCACTCGCTGCGCTCGAAAGTACTCGCCAGCCTGCGGGCCGGCGATGCGCAGGCCGCGATAGACGAGTGCATTGCCACGGGAGGGCCGGTCGCTTCTGTGATACTGGTGGGGCTCAGGTCCTATACTCAGCTGCAGGCCAAGCAGGAGGGCTCGGAGACGATGCGCATGGTGGTTGGACAGGTTATGGAAGACTATACCGTCCAGGCAATGGGTGTCGTAAACAAGCGACTCGATGTGCTGACGACTATTGGAACGGCGGCTCCGCTGCTTGGTATGACAGGTACGGTGACGGGTATGATCGTCTCGTTCAAAGCCATGGCCGCCATGGGCGGAAGCGCGGACGTGGCCAAGGGCATCTCTGAAGCGCTGGTGACGACAGCTGTTGGTCTCATCATAGCACTTGCGGCGGTCATTCCGCAGAGCCTTTACAACCGCTGGAGCGATGAGATCGAACTGGAGATTGAGGAGGCCACTGCCGACCTGCTCGAGTTCATTCTGACTCACCACTAGGAGGCAGGTAATAAGTGACCAGTAATCAGTGGTCAGTCAAAATGCTGATAACTGATTACCGATAACTGATAACTGGATCATCATGATTAGTAGAAGCAGAAAACAGATAAAGAAGCATCGTGATGGGGAGATACCGGTAGGGTCATTCTCTGACATCGCTTTTCTGCTGATTATTTATTTCATTGTTGCCACAAGCCTGATGAAGGTGAAGACCATCCAGGCAGACCTGCCATCGGGTGAGAAAGCAACGCAGGCACAGACTGAGAAAATACCGATAGTGAACCTGCGGGGTTCGGAAATCTTCTTCAACGACAAGCCCGTTACGCTCATTCAGCTCGAAGAGCGGCTGGCTGCCCTCGACCTTCGGCAGAAGGACGAATCGAAGCGGATCATAATGTTGGAATCTACTAGAGACACTTCATACGAAGCCTATTTCCAGGCGCTGGCATCTATAAGCGCCGAAGGCGGGATCGTAGCAATCGTCGAGGAGGAGAAGTGAGGGGGGAAGTCATCAGTATTCAGTCTTCAGTGTTCAGTGAAGATCTTTTTGTAGCTGATGGTCCTCACTTCGATTCGCCCTTTTTACTTGGAGTCTCTTTATGAAGAGGAAAAAGAAGAGAAGACCCGTGAGCGTGCCGGTGGCGAGCATGGGCGATATTGCCTTCCTGCTCATCATCTTTTTCATGGTTTGCAGTGAGCTGAGCAAAGAAAAGGACGTGCCGCTTGTGCTTCCCATGTCTGAATATGTCGAAAAGGTTGAGGCAGACATCGTGGCGAGAGTTCAGATTGATGAGGCTGGGCAGATCTATTTGGACGGCGTAGGGGTGGCTGGGCCAAAGGATATTGAGTGGGGCCTCCGGGCCATGCTTGCCAACACGGTTTCAGACAAGCAGAGGCACGTGCAGTTCAAATGTGACGCTGCGCTGCCGAGGGACACGTTTGAGCCCGTATTGCAGGCCATCGCCGAGGCTGGCGGCATCGTTGAGGCAGTCGGCGAAAAGATTGAATAGATTTGGAACAAGCTAAAAAAGAAAACTAAGAGGAACAGGTTATGACAAACGAAATGAACAGCGAAGCGACGCCTGAATCATTGATGGAGAACTTCAAAGGCCCGAAGTTTGTGAGCCTCGCCATATTGACCGTGGTAGTGCACGTGGTCATCATTCTTGGGACGAGCTTCCCGTTCCTGGTTGGGAAACTGGGTGGTTCCAGCAAGCTGTCGAAGGAAGAGAGGATCAAGCTGGCGGTTGAAGAGGCCACGATCGAGATTCGTAAGATCGCAGAAGACTACGAGCTTAATCCTCAGGAAATCAGCGATCAGTTTGCCGGTAAGTCCAGGGCTTCGCGTGCCGCTGAAGAGAATCCGAACGCTCCGGAAGAGCCTGTGGAAAAGCCGGATGATGCTTCTGGAGAGCCGCCCGAGAAATCGGCGATTGAGCTGAAGATTGAGGAAAAGAAGGAAGGCCCTAAGGTGCCGACCTTCGAGGACAAGAAAGACGACATTTTTTAAGCTAATGATGAATTCTGAACTCTGAAGTCTGAATGGGATACTGTTTCCGAGCTCTCTGTGAACTCTTTGAGAGATAAGTGCTAAGAAATGGCGAATAGAACAAAAAAGGTCAGCCTGCCGGCGGTAAAGATAAGCGAGATGCCTACGCAGGCGTCGCCGCAGAAGGCGATGGTTGTTAGCGTCGCAGCTTTGATGCTGCTGGGTCTTGGGCTCGCCGCATCAGCAGTCCTGCCCGGGGCGCTCACCGACTTTATGGCTGGGAGCCGCGACGCCGCCACTGCTGTGACCAGGTCAGGTGTGGCGATGCCTCTTTACGTGCTGTTTCCACTTTTTGGCGCTATGGGGTTTGTATGCGCAATCTGCGGTATAGCCAGCTTTGTCAGGAAGAGGATTACTTACAGCCTGCTGAAATCCTGCCTCGCAGTGGTCTATCCGCTCCTCACGGCTTACGTCGTCATGGCTTGGATTGGCCTGTTCGCCGTTTTGGATTTGGAGAAGCCAGAGCTGTGGGGCAAGCCGCAAGACAGGGCCACGATACTGAAGCTGTGGTGGCATGTCAGTTGGCCCGCGCTTGCCGTAATCCTCTATACGGTGTGGCTGCATGTCATGCTCCGAAGCCGGTCGGTTTATGCCGCTTTTACCGCTGAGGCGGGCGGACCCATGCATGGCGACCGTGTCCTGGAAGACCTGCGGACTCACGGACGCGATCCCCGAGCGCGGAAGAGCATCTACGCGAGCGCTTTCACCCATATCATGGTCCTCATAGTTATTCCATGGCTGGCAGGCCTGGGAGGATGCGTGACCCCTTATAAGGTGCCGAAGGGCAGTGGAAACCCGGTTGTTGCCATGGTGAAGATGGTAAAACCGAAAAAGAAGAAAAAGAAGACAATGACCCTGCGGCCCAATTCCGCGATCATTTTCGAGATTCCTGACCTTGACGACACTGAGGTCGACCGCCAGCTGGAGGAGCTTTCGCAGGTTACGTATACGGCAATGGCCAATGCCAAGGCAGGCAAGATGGGCAAGGGCGGCGGAACGAAGGGCGGCTGGCCGGAAGGCATGGAGGACTACAAGATACGGTTCATCAGGCTTGATCATGGTGGGGCGGGCTGGGACGACGGAATGCATGAGTCAGGTGCGGACATCAATTTCCTGCGTGAATTTGCCCGGCAGACCGGATTTACCAAGATTGCCAGCAAGGGAGAGAGCCATCCCATTCGCCTGCTCAAGAAGTATCCTAAAGACGGGTTCCCGCCGTTCGTATACCTCACTGGGAACCATCACATGGGCAATGTGTCGCCTGCTGACGCAAAGATACTCAGGGATTACTGCATGAACGGCGGCATGTTGATAGCGGACGCCGGCAGCGCCCAGTTTCATCACTCATTCCGTAATTTCATGAACAGGCAGGTCTTTCCAGACAAGCCCCTCATTGATATTGCCGATGACGATATGCTTTACCAGCTGCCTTACGGCTTTCCGAACGGGGCGCCGGCCTTCTGGCACCATGGTGGGCGCCGTGCGCTGGGCATTAAGCATGAGGGCCGCTGGTGCGTGTTCTACCATCCGGGTGACATGAATGACGCGTGGAAGTCGGCCGCCTATACCGATGTTAAGCCTGACATGCGGAATGCCGCCATGCAGCTGGGAATCAACATTGTCTACTATGCATTTAACCAGTGGGATGACGCAGTTGCGAAGGCCAGGAAGTAGGGGACGCCTCGCACAGAGTGCACAGAGGAATGTAGAGAGAAGAGGGAGAAGCAGAAAGAGGCGACACATAGTTTTCGTTAGGAACGAAAGCTAAGGTCGCGTTCTTCGGGGAGAGGAATGAAGGATTTAGACAGGATTGACGGGATGACTGGGACACACACTGATCAGAATGGGCCTCTCAGCCATTCTGACAGGACAGATATTCTGCGCTCTGTGTCCTCTGTGCGAGGCCTTTCTGATAACTGGATTTGCTATGCGTTTTGATTATTTCAGCATAATAGGCTACCTGAGCGTGATCATGTGGCTTGCGGTGCCGGTGCTGTGGGTGCTTCACGCTAAGACGCGTCCAAGAAAGTGGCTTGTACATATAGCGCTCGGCGTGGCAGTTGCGGCATTCGTGTTCGCCAAGATCAATTCGCGCTTCTATGTCAACAAGATCCAGATCGACATGAGTGAGCAGATGGCCGAATGGCAGGCCAAGCAGGACGCAAAGCTCAAGGAGGCCGAAAAGGAGCGCAGCGGTGATGTGGCGGATGTGAGGTTTGTGGAGGACGCCGCGGGAGAATATCTCGACAAGGCGGGCATGGACGATTCTGACCTGAAGTATATGGAGAGCCTTAACGAAGCGGTGCCTGCCTGGAAGAAACAGAAGAGGCAAAGATCGGCGACGCGTGAAGAAGATGACAGCCTGGAGGCCCTCATAGGAGCAAAAGAGCAAACAGAAGGTGTAGAGGGGGCTGAAGTCGAAAACGCCGCAAAGGCTCCCGTTCAAATGCCGGAGAAGGACAAGATGCGGGCAAATACGCTCGATGGCCTGAACCTCAAGATCACGCGCCTAATGATTCTCCTGGGCCTGGTATATTTGGTTGGCGACTATCTGCATAGAGCAAACAGCTACGATGAGGCATATCTGCCGCTTCCCGTCCCGAGCACTTGGCTGGAAGGTATGGCGCCGGCGGCGGCGCTGATGAAGCGCTCTGGCACCCCGCGACGGTCCATAAGTGAGGAGTTGGCGTGGCTGACCAATAGGGGCGACTCGTTTATCTACATGAGCGATAAACCCGAGGCAATTGAGAAGGTGCCGGAAAAGCTCCCAGGCCTTTTTGGGAAGTTTATGCCGAAAGAGGTCATTCGTGTTGACTCTAGGATCGATGACAAATTTATTTTCGAGTCACTCTGGTATGGGCGCAGCTCGTTCGCCGTGGATTCCTCCGAGCGGGCAATCCAGATGCTCGGCCAGTTTGTTGCTTACCTGTCCGAGCGAAAGGCCAGCAGGGCAAGGGTCCGCCAGACCGCCCACATTATTTGGGACGTCACAACACCGCTTTCCGAGGAGTGGCAGGAAGATTTCGCCAAGCTGATGAAGGCGACGGGAATGACGCTAGTTGTTTGTCAGGCTTAACGGTGTCTCTGCATTGGCGTGAGATCCTTCGACTGCGCTCAGGATGACAGAAAGGTCTTTTTGAGAATCTGAAACTGATAATAAGGATGAGATTATGAAATCCATGTACGTTCGTGTTCATTCCTGGTTCCTGTTGTTCGCATTGCTCTGCTCATTTACTGCCCTGGCCATGGCCCAGGAGCGTGAGCAGACGACGGCGGAGATGGCCTCGACAGGGCGCATCCCCGAGCTGGAGGAGCAGGAACGGGCGCAGCCGAGTAAGCTTCCTGACTTCACCAAGGGCGATCCAATGCCTCCGCCTCCGAAAGGCGGCTGGCCAACCTGGCAGTTTGGTCCGACTGGTATCATCGGTATGAAGAACGCGGGCGGGGACAAAGGTGACCAGATACGGGTAATCAACGTCGCGGAGGGCTCGCCGGCCGAGGGGAAAGTCCTGCCCGGCGATGTCATAATAGGCGTGCATGGAAAACGATTCAGCCTTGGCGGCAGCATGAACAGGATTGCCGGCGACGCGATAATCGAGGCGGAAACCGAGGCACGGAAAGGTTATCTGACAGTTCATCTGTGGCGAGACCGCAACTGGCTGAAGCGCACAGGCACAAAGGACCCGTTTGGTGTCGATATCGATAAGATGTTCAAGGAAGCCGAGGCCGGTTCGGCGGACATTTACGATTGGCAGGATGAGGAGGAGAAGACCGAGGCCGTTGAGCAGATGGCCTTCGACAAATATCCTATCGACGGGATGTTCACTAACATCAACCTCAAGCTGGAGGTGATGGGCACTTACAGCGACGATTCTCCGTGGAACTGCCAGGTAGTCAAGAAGGTGCGCGACAACGCCCTCAAAGTGATAGCTGAGCGCATCAAGCCGGATGCTCGAGGCAGGTCGAAACGAGGCGGAGGCTGGCCTGATATTCTTGCTCTGGTCGCTTCAGGGGAGCCTGAATACGTGGCCCTGGCCAAGGACTGGGTCCAGCGGCTTGCGAGGGACAGGGAAGGGCGCGGCGCTCTCTGCAAGGACATGAACCACAAAGGATCTGTTTACGACGTGACATACGGCGGAATGCAGTCCTGGCACCATGGTTTCGGATATCTTGAGATGGCTATTTATTACGATGCGACAGGGGACAAAACGGTGCTGCCGGAGATACGAAAACGTGCAATCTGCGCGGCATTGGGCCAGAATGGCGGGGGTTCGTGGGGGCACACTTTTGCCTTCCCTCATTTCAACGGAGGTATGCTCCACAGGAACAACCCCGGCTATGGGGCGATGAATAATGCGGGCGGCCGTTGCTTCTTCCTGCTCACCTTGGCGAAGAAATTCGGCATTGAGCACCCGGAGATCAACGCGGCCATAGCGCGATCGCGAAAGTTTTTCGGCACATATATCGATCGGGGATGTATTCCGTACGGGTATCACTCGCCTTATCCGTCAGATGACAGTAATGGCAAGAATTACGGACCAGCCTATGCCTTCTACACTCTCGGCGATAAATATGCGGCAAAGTACTTCTCGCTGGGGTCCGCGCATGCCTCTTTCACCCGGCGCGGCGGCCACGGCAGTCCAACGTTATGGTATTACACTCCAATGAGTGCGCATATTTCCGGACCGGAAGTGGTAAAGGCTTATATGCGAAACATGCGTTACTTCTACACGCTCTCTCGCCGTCATGATGGCTCGTTTGTGTTCCTTGGTGAGCAATCTCCTGGAATCGGTGGCAGAGGGATGCGCAACGCGACAGCAACGGTCGTTCTTCATCTCTCCCGACCACTTGAGCAGCTGATTATCACGGGAAAGGATGCTGACTCGAATTTCTATGCGACCCAGGAGGACTATGAGGACCTGCTCATGAGTGCACGGGGTCAAATTGGCGATCCAGTGCTGCTGGCAAAGTTGGGCAAGTCGTATAAGGAGCGCAGTACGGGCGAGCTTCTCGGATATCTCGACCACTGGCATCCGTCCAGACGCCGTGATATTGCGGGAGAGATTGGGGCACGTTACAAGGCCGGTGAGGAAGACATTGTGGCGAAGCTGCTGCCCTTGCTTGCTCATGAGGAAGCCCGAATGCGTGAAGGGGCCTGCTGGGCTCTGGGAGCCTGCGGGCGCGAGGCGGTCCTTCCTAATATGTCCAGGATTGTCGCGATGCTTAAGGACGATGCGGAGTTCGTGCGCATGCGTGCGGCCCATGTCATTGGCGGCGCAACAGACCCCGGTGACAAGACGCGTGAGGTCGAGGTGATGAAATGCCTTGTCGATGATCACCCGAAGATGACTGCAGATCAGGGCAATGTTAATGCAGCGGCGAGAAGCGTTTTCTTTCCCAGGCGGAAGAGAGGCGAAGAGGGGCCGGCCACAATGCTGACTACGTCACCTTTCAAGGCGGGCTACGATGAGGACCTGGTTCGCCGTGCGATGGAGCGAATCGTGACGGCTGATCCGCAAGGCACGGTGCCCGGAGAGTGGGACAAGCATACGCTCCTTAAGCTGGCAGGCCCGATCACCTTTTCTGCTGAGGAGCTTCAGGTGAATGATTCCATGTTCGGCGGGAAGCGCAAGCAGGAGGCACAGGCCCTTCTCCGCAAGCATGGTTACCTGGAAGCGGTCCAAGGCAACGCTTCAAACCTTCGAAAGAGGAGCTTGCTTGAGCGAAGCATGCGTGTTGGTGTTACATTCAAGGACTCGTACATCACGCCTGCTGAAGTCAAAAAGAACCCCGGATATTTCAAGCCCTACCTTGACGACCTGCGTCTCTGGCAGCTGGATGATCCCACACATACCTTCAGCGAGAAGACAGGAAAGGGCAGGCCTCCGATTACCACCGCGATGAACCTTCTGATCGCGATCATTGAGAGGGGAGATGCCGAGGCGCTTCCCAGTATCTGGCCGGACGTGCAGAAGATGTTCCAGGATGAGCTCACTGCGGCCGGCGGCCCGGAGGATCAGCTGCTGCTCTGCCGCAAGGAGCTGGAAGATCTGGATCGCAAGAACTTCTTCCGGAAGATGGCAGCGATGGATCATCTTGTACAGAAATTTGGGAACAAGGCCATCGACGAAGTTGTGCCCTTCCTTGGTCATGAACAATGGCGCCTCGATAAGCACGCCAGCCAGCTGGTCGTGACGATGGTCAATAACGGCGCCGGCCCCAGGCTGATAGAGCTGTATGAGGAGGCCGAGGCAAAGGAGAGCGGCCTGCTTGGCAATCAGAATGCCGCGGCAATACTCAAGGTTCTGGCTGAGGCCGACCATAAGCCGGCACTTCCCGTTGCCAAGGCGGCGCTCAAGCACGGCGACCCTGTTGTGAGGGGGGCGGCCGTAAAGGCCGTATTTGATATTGGCGGTGATCCGGAGCTTAAGACCGTGTTTGCTTTTCTCAGGACCGTGGCCGAGGAGCGTGAGGACTTCCATGGCGCCGAGCAGGCACTGCTTTCTAAGAAGGATGACCCGAGTCATGTGGACCGTGTGAGTAAAGCTGGCCAAACACTTCTGACCCAGAGCAGTAAGCCGATACGCCGTTCAATAGCCTGGGTGCTGGGCCAGTTTGGCGGCGAGGCAAACCGCGAGGCCATCGAGAAAGCGGCCGCGGCAAGCCAGGACGCAGAAGACGTGACCGAGCTGGTGCGTGCTCTGGCGTACTGCCCCGATCGGGAGGCCAACAAGAATATGCTGAAACTTATCAAGATCGGTGTGACGCATAGGGACACGGTTGCGAAGCTTGGTGTGCACCGGATGGTGGGCCGAAAGGGCATGGGAGATGTGAGTGACAAGGACAGGGTTTCCTTTGGTAGAGAAATTCTCAACATGAAGTATGACCCCCACCTGATCTCTTTCTTCGGACGTGTTTATACCGCACAGTCGATGCAGCTCTTGTACGATGTGATGAAGAAGGGCGGTGGTGAGAGCTTCTACGGTCACGGGACCAGTACGGAGATTGCTGCCAAAGCGCTGATTGCATGTGCTGAAGGCGTGGAGAATCCGTCTAAAGAAGACAGTGCCCTGGCAGCGCAGGTTCTAGCTGATCTTGTGGAATACATCGAAGTTACGCATCTTCGCGGTGGGTATAAGGAGCACGTCAAGTCACACAGGGACGCGGGTCCATACATGGCCTGGCAGGGCCTTCAGGCCCGGGCAGGCCAGGCGCTTCTCAAATTCCACAAGCCGAAGGAACGGACTATACCTACTTTTGATGATGTGGACTTGGATATATAAGAGAAGTCTGAGGGATGAAGTCTGAATTCTGAAGTGGCAGGGACGGCATCGTGACGTGCGGGGTGGCATGGACAACTGGCGCATGTTCGAATACGGGGACGGGGTAAACCCATCCATACCTGAAAAGGGGCAAACCAAGGCAATGGGTAGAGACGGCTTTATGCCGTCTACGTCACCACAGTCAGAGCCCGCAGCCGTTAATACATCATGTGCTCTCGGTAGACGTCGAGCGCGAAGCGGAAATCGTCATAGTCGACGCTTGTGGAAAGCGAATGGTCGGATCCGAAGACGAAACGTGCACCGCGTGATTTCATGCCCTCTATCAGCTCGCTAACGCTCCTGCGTATGAGGTCGCGATCGCCAGATTCAAGGACACGAGCATCAAGCCCGCCGATAAATGCCAGCTTGTCGGAATAGCCGTCAGCGATGCGGAAGATATCGTTGCCTGCCTTCACCTCCATGGGGTTCAGTGCGTCGAATCCTACGTCGACAATAAGGTCCAGGATGGGTTCCGTAAATCCGCATGAGTGGAGCACGACCGGCAGATCGTAGCTGTGGAAGAACTCGATCATTTCCGCGTAGAAAGGGAAGATCTGGTTCTTGTATACCTCAGGCGAACAGAAAGTGGCATTCTTGTAGCCAAGATCCTCATACATCCAGACACCATCAGGCTTGCCAACTTCATCCAGCAGAATGCGGTAGCATTCCTTCATGACGTCCGTATAAGTGCGGCAGTAGTCATTGATCCAGCCAGGATCGAGCAGCAGGTTCTCGTAGAGGTTGATGTCGCCAAGGCTCTTTCTCATGCCTTCCCATATAAATAGATTTCCGTACTGGGCCCAGCGCCGCTTTTCTGCGGCTTCAGCGAGATTTGACTTAACTGTCTCAACAGCATTCGGCCCGAAGCGCGCACGAGATGATCCGAGCACGTGCGGCTTGTATTCCTGCTCCCAGATCTCCCTGCTGTTCATCTGAAAGTCAATATGCTCCGGGGTGCCTGGGCGCTCTTTCCACTGCTTGAGTGACGCTCCGCTGCCGTCACGGACGATCTTCCATTCGTCGCTTTCCTCGACGATCTCGGGGTCGATAAGCTTTGCCTGCCATGGGAACCAGCCGCCGCAGCCCATCATGTCGAATCCAAAGTGGTCACCAACCGGGACGGGCTTGCCCTCGGCGTCGGTAGGATATCCCTGGCCGATCCATTTTTTCACTGTTTGGCCCCAGGGGTTATCATTCAACCCTACGCGCTCCGCGGGCTTGTTGCGGATAAGATTGTCGATGACTTCACGTGATGTTTGCATGCGTGCAGGATAGGAACAGGGCCTTCCCATGACAAGGGGGAAAGAGTGAAAGTGATGCGACCTAGCATCATGGTTGCCGCATGACAGAAACACCTTGCATTTCGTCGCCAAGAATCCAAATTATGATGTTTTCTGCTTATAAAAATAGAGCAACGCGAGAGGCTGGTTAGAGGAATATGAAAGAATTCACAACGCTGCAGGACGACGGCTTTCTTTATAACAAGAACAACGAGCTTATCTGGGTCACGCCTTGGGGCAGGAACGGCGTGCGCGTCAGGATCACCCGCGAATCGAGCTTCAGGGATGTCCCTCAGGGGCTGCTCGACAACCCGCCGACTCCGGACGGTGCGAATGTGGAGATTGAAGACTCGCAGATCACGCTTATCAACGGCGAGTGCACAGTTACGTTGTCGATTCCGCGGCTGGCGCTGCTCACCTTCTCCAGGACGTCGGATGGCGAAGTTGTCCTCCAGGAGCGGAAGAAGACGACGGCCGAGCACTGGGCTCGTACTTTTGTTCCCGCCCGGGGTTCGTGGAAGATAGACCAGCGGTTCTACGCCCACGATGACGAGAAGTTCTTTGGGCTGGGGCAGCGTCAACACGGCTATCTCGACCAGAAGGGCTGTACGATGGACCTCATGCATCGCAACTCCGAGGTGTCTATACCTTTCATGGTTTCCAACAAGGGTTACGGATTCCTTTGGAACAACCCGGGCCTGGGACGTGTCGCGCTCGGGCGTAACGATACCCGCTGGACGATGGACCAGGGTTACCAGATTGATTACTACGTCGTCGTGGACAGCTCACCGGCCGAGATACTGCAGCGCTATGCCGAGGTTACAGGTATGCCGTCGGAATTTCCGGAGTGGGGTGCGGGATTCTGGCAGTGCAAGCTTCGCTACAAGACCCAGAAGGAGCTTCTGGAGGTGGCCCGTGAATACCACCGCCGCAAACTTCCTGTTTCTGTGATCATCATCGATTTCCACCACTGGAAGACGATGGGTGACTGGTGCTTCGATGAGGAATGCTGGCCGGACCCTGAAGCAATGGTCAAAGAGCTTGAAGAACTCGGCATGAAGCTGATGGTGTCCGTCTGGCCCACGGTTGATATCGCGTCGGAGAATTTCAACCCGATGAAAGAGCGAGGACTACTCCTGCGCAATGAGCGCGGTAATCCCTGGCAGAACGGCGCGGGGATACAGTCGTTTTATGACGCGACGCATCCGGAGGCGCGCAAGTATCATTGGGAGCAGATAAAGAAGGGCTACGTAAAGTACGGCATTAAGCTGTTCTGGCTGGATACCATGGAGCCTGAAATTATTCCGCTCGAGTTCGATAATACGCGCTATTACATCGGCACAGGCAATGAGGTGACCGGCCTCTACCCGCTTCATCATTTCCAGGCCTATTACGAGGGGCTTCTTTCGGAGGGAGAAAAAGCACCGATGTCTCTCGGACGCTCTACCTGGGTTGGCGGTCAGCGGTACGGAGGTGCAGTCTGGTCGGCTGACATTCCCTCGACTTTTGACTCGCTGAGGCGGCAGGTCACCGGCGGATTGAACATTGCGATGAGCGGCATACCTTACTGGACAACGGATATAGGCGGATTTCACGGCGGCGATATCTCAAGCCCGAGCTTTCGTGAGCTCATAGTACGCTGGTTCCAGTATGGTATGTTCTGTCCGATAATGCGCCTTCACGGAGTGCGCAAGGATTCGGCTCCAAACGAACATGCAGATGAAGGCAAGGCTGATCCTAACCACCCGAATTGCCCAAACGAGGTGTGGAGCTATGGCGAGGAGGCGTGCGAGATACTTTCGGAGTGCATAAGGATCCGTGACCGACTGAAGCCTTACATAATGGAGCAGATGAAGACGGCTGAGAACACTGGCGTGCCGCCTATGCGGCCGCTGTTTGTTGATTTCCCGGAGGATACCGACGCCTGGAATGTGGAGGACCAGTTCATGTTTGGCCCGGAAATACTTGTTGCCCCTGTCACTGAGGAAGGGCAGCGAGAGAGGGTCGTCTATCTTCCGCTTGGTTCCACATGGACCTCTGCCTGGACAGGCGAAAAGCATGCTGGAGGAAGCGCCATTACTGCTGCCGCGCCCCTCGAAAAGATTCCGGTATATCTTCGCGACGACTCAACTGTTAAGCTTACGGACTAGCTTCTCGGAGTGAAGGCGGGGTGTTGCCGCGGCTGTGATCAGCCGCGAGGTCAGCGGGTGTTTGCAGGGCGGGTTCTCTGCAGCGCATCTGTGAGATCTCTCGACATGCTCGAGATGACAGGGACTGCTTGGTTTGTAGATTGCGCTTGTCATTCCGAGTGAAGTCGGGGAATCTCAGAATCATACGCGGACTTTAAGATTCAGATTGGAGAGGGATATGACTGCTGATCGAACATTCAGGGTATTTTCGGCTGACGAGGTGCGAAAGGCCCTTCCGATGAAAGAGGCTGTTGAGGCGATGAAAGGGGCGTTTAAGGAGCTTTCCGCGCGTGAAGCCACAGTTCCTTTAAGGACCCATATCCAGATGCATGATCCAGAGGCTGACGTTCTTGTGATGTCGTGCTACAGCCCAAGGCTCAGGCGGGTAGGGGTGAAGTTCCTCACACTGCATCCGGAAAACACGAAGCAGGGCCTTCCCTTTATCCAGGCGTCAGTTATGGTGGTCGACGCCTTGGATGGCACGCCGCTGGCGTTGATGAATGGTGGTGCGCTCACGGCCATCAGGACGGGCGCTGCATCAGGCGCGGCAACAGATATGCTTGCACGGAAGGACGCATCGAGGGCCGCGATATTCGGTTCCGGCATCCAGGCGGCGACCCAGCTTCAGGCGGTATGCTCTGTCAGGGGAATCAAATCTGCCAAGGTATATGACGTTTTCCCGGAGAGCGCCCAGTCATACGCCAATCGCATGAGTGAGGAGCTTGGAATCGATGTAAGTGTGGCAGCTACACCGAAGGAGGCCCTTGCCGAAGCCGAGGTCGTTTGCACTGCAACGACTTCGACCACGCCGGTCTTTGATGATGCTGATCTGATGCCTGGAACGCATATCAATGCGATAGGGGTCTACAAGCCGCACGAGCGGGAGATCCCTGCCGCCACTGTCGCCCGGGCGTTCATTGTCGTCGATGAGCGCGAGGCGGCGTGGGAAGAGTCGGGAGAGCTTGTGCTCGCCCGCGATGAGGGCCTGATCGACGAGTCCCATGTTAAGGCAGAGCTGGGCGAGATAGTGGCCGGTACTAAGACCGGACGTGAGTCTGACGATCAGGTCACTATGTTCAAGTCCGTGGGCGTCGCTAACCAGGACCTGTCAGCGGCGACGGCCGTCCTGGAACGCGGAGCTCAAATGGGTTTGGGCACGACTGTATCCCTGTAGTCTCCGAAAAGTGCCAGAATGCGCTATGTCGTGAAGTTGTGGAGGTGGTGGCGCAAAAAACGTTTGCTCTTATTTAGAGCTGTGCGATACTTTCCGGATGCAGACAAGACGTATAGGAGTTGCCATTTCGGTTGAGCGTCAGCACGCGGAGGACCAGCAGCTCTATCTTGGCGTTCGTGACTACGGAAAGGACAACCCTGGTTTCGAATGCGTGCTCGCGCCGTTCGCCGAGGCGGATATTCGTGCAGGAAGCGGAGAGCTTCCTTACGACGGCATTCTTGCCCAGGCCACCGATGAACTTGTTGACGCAGCGCGGGCGGCCAATATTCCGCTTGTTGACGTCTGGTTTGATTCACCTATCAAGACGCCAGTGAACTGTGTGTTTCCTGACTTTACCAAGGCGGGACGGCTTGTAGGGCAGCACCTTGTGTCGCGCGGATTTGAGAACTTCGGCTATATCGTCAACAGGCGTATTCGTGCGCAGGCGACAATGTGCAACGGAGAGCTCGTAGGAGGTGAGTCGCTGGGCTTTGAGGCTTATGTTAAGGCGCGGGGCTTCACTTGTAATCATCTTATCGCGCCGAGAATCGTCTATGCGGATGCCGGGACCTGGCGGCGGTGGTCACGGAACATACGGGAATGGATTCTCAAACAGCCTAAGCCGCTGGGCCTTTTTGTTCCGAACGACATGCTTTGCAGGCATATTGCTGACATAGTGCCGGAACTGGGCCTTACGGTCCCTTATGATCTCGGGCTGGTCTGTGCCAATAATGAACCTAATTACTGCCTGCTCAGCCCGCCTTCGCTTACGGCGATAGACCTCGGGTATCGCAATGTCGGTTATAAGGCGGCCGCTCTTCTTGACAGGATGCTTTCGGGAAAGGCCTCTAAGGAAAAGAGGGTAATCGTGCAGCTGGAGCCGCACGCCCTGCACCCGCGGCGCTCGACCGATGCAACGAATGTGGGTGACCCGCTTGTAGCCCAGGCTATGCGGTTCATTCTTGAGAACACGAACAGGCCGATCAAGGTCAGTGATGTTGCCGCGCACGCGTCTACGACGCGCCGGACACTTGAAAGGCGGTTTCGCGATGTCCTCGATCGAACAGTCATGCAGGAAATTACACGGTGCCGTCTGGAGCGCCTGAAGCGCAGGCTTGCCGAGAGCGATACGCCGATCAAGGTGCTGGCGGAGAATTCGGGTTTCAACAGCGCGCGTGTTCTCTATGAAACTTTCGTCAGGGAGGAAGGTATGTCGCCGTCTGCGTACCGCGCGAAGCGCAGACCGGGAAAAGGCAAAAAAGGGTCCTGGAGCCGCAAGCAAACATCGTAAGCATTGACGAATTTTGGATATTGTTTCGCAAACAAGGGAGAATTGTATGAGGAATCTCAATCTGGACGGTAAATGGACTTTGAAGCCGGGGTCGCCTTCGGATGAGGCCCTCGCAAAGTTCCCCAAAGCCGGCATTTCGGGGCGGGTGCCTGGGGATGCCATGACGGACCTGGTGAAACAGGGAATTGTTCCCGACCCGTATTATCGTGATAACGAGAAGCTCGCGCAGTGGGTGGCGGAGAAAGACTGGGTATATACGCGCTCGTTCAAGGTGCCAGTATCGCTCTTGAAGGAAGACCGTGTGATGCTTCAGTGCGACGGCATCGATACGCTGGCCACCATAAGCATCAACGGCAGGAAGTTGGCCACCACAGACAATATGTTTCGGTCTTACGAATGGGACGTGAAGGCCATGCTGAAGAATGGCGAGAACGTCATTAAGGTCCTTCTGAAGTCCCCTATGAAGTATACCCGCAGGATGCGTGCTAACGAGAAGGTCTTCAGGTTCAGGGCCACTGCAGGAGAGGAGCAGGCCAATGCCTATGCAGCATATATTCGGAAGCAGCCCTGTAATTTCGGGTGGGACTGGGGGCCGATGCTGCCTACCTCCGGTATTTGGAGGGGAGTCAGGCTTGTTGCCTGGTCGGACGTTCGCCTTGCGGACGTGGCTGTGGAGCAGAAGCATCATGGGGCAACTAATCCGGGATGTGAGATCACTGTCAAGGCGGAGTGCGAACGTGCTGCGTCCGGCTCAGTAAAACTCAGAGCGGCGCTTCGCTTCCAGGGGAAGCTTGTAGCGGAGAAGATCGTGACCTGCCGCTCCAAGAGTGCCTCTCTCAAGCTGGTGGTCGACAATCCAAAGCTGTGGTGGCCGAACAATATGGGTGACCAGCCGCTCTACGACCTGAAAGTGGACCTGCTGGACACTGCCGGCAGGACACTTGACGCAAAGGAGAAGCGGATTGGACTTAGAACCCTTAGGCTTGACCGACACAAGGACCAGTGGGGCGAGTCCTTCCAGTTTGTGGTTAACGGGGTGCCTTTCTTTGCAAAGGGAGCCAACTGGATTCCCGTCGATGCGCTGCTTGGACGCAGGACCAGGGATGACTACGAGAGGCTGGTGGGTGACGCTGCCGCAGCCAATATGAACATGCTGCGTGTGTGGGGCGGTGGAATCTATGAGGACGACTTGTTCTACGACATGTGCGACGAACTCGGGATCTGTGTCTGGCAGGACTTCATATTCGCCTGCATGTTCTACCCGAGCTGGGACAAGGCTTTCATGAAGACAGTGGAGGCCGAGGCACGTGACAACGTGAAGCGCATAGGTCACCACGCATGCGTGGCTCTCTGGTGCGGCAACAATGAACTTGAGATGATGAAAATCGGGCCCAAGCGCGACCGGTTCAAAGTCAGCATGAAGGATTATGGCGCGATCTTCGACAAGCTTTTGCCCAAGGTTGTTTCTGAACTCGCGCCGCAAACGGACTACTGGCCCAGCAGTCCGCATTCGCCCCATGGTGACAGGACTGATCACGAGAATCCAAAGTGGGGAGATGCGCACCTTTGGGCCGTCTGGCATGGAAGAAAGCCGTTCGAGTGGTACCGAACCTGTGAGCACAGGTTCAACAGTGAGTTCGGGTTTCAGTCGTTCCCCGAGCCAAAGACGGTCAATGGCTTCACAGAGAAGCGGGACCGTAATATAACTGCTCCGGTCATGGAGCATCATCAACGCAGCTGGATAGGCAATACCGCTATAATGCAGTACATGCTGGACTGGTTCAGGCTGCCGGACGGGTTCGACAACATGCTTTGGGCTTCCCAGATACTGCAGGGAATGGCGATGAAGTATGCAGTGGAGCATTGGCGCCGAAGCATGCCGAGAGGGATGGGCACGCTTTACTGGCAGCTCAATGATGTGTGGCCAGTTGCCAGTTGGTCTTCCATTGATTATCACGGCAGGTGGAAGGCACTCCACTACATGGCGCGCCATTTCTTCGCTCCTGTCCTTGTCAGCGGGTTGGAAGACCGTAAGAAAGGTACTGTTGAAGTCAACATTACGAGTGACCTGTTAAAGTCTTCTCCCGGGAAGCTCAGCTGGGTTGTGACTGACGCGCGCGGGAAGAAGCTTTCTCAGGGCGCCAAGGCGGTCAGGACTCCAGTGAACGGCAACCGCAAGGCCGCCACGCTGAAGCTTGCGGGGCTTCTCAAGGAGCAGACCGCACAAGATCTTCTTGTCTGGCTTGAACTCTCGGTCAAAGGGCAGGCCAAATCTACGAACCTGGTGACTTTCGAACGCCCCAAGCATCTTGACTTGTCTGAGAAGCCCGCGCTATCTGCCAAGGTGAAGCAGGGCGCCTATGGGACGTTTGAAGTGACCATTAGCTCAAAACAGCCCGCGTTGTGGGCATGGCTGGAACTGGATGGTGTAGATGCCATGCTGTCTGACAATTTCATGCACTTGCGGCCTGGCAGGTCTCTAAGGGTGCTGGTGGGACCCAAGCGCGAAATGGGCGTTGCCGAATTCAGGAAACGCCTGATTGTGAGGAGTCTGGTAGACACCTACTAGATCTCGTCGCAAGGTCTGGCGCACAATGACGCAATTTTAACGTTTTCTGCGGGAAACTTGGCGCTATCCTGAATTTGTGGGATGATTAGCGGCTATTGGAGGTAGATGGAAGATTGAAAAGAAATAACCCATATCTGGCTATAGATAAGAGGATTCTGGGAAATTCTGGAACTTCAGGCGAAGCGGAATGTTGCCTGGATGAGCTTTGCAATAAGATT
>JBFIFS010000032.1:0-19586 GCA_041602695.1 Kiritimatiellia bacterium | reverse complement strand
GGCCTCCAGTAGAGGGATGGGCTGTGCACAGGGCTCAAAAGCCTAGACTCGGCCCCCCGAAGTTTGAGGAATCCGCGTTCGGGGTATCTACAGCGGATGTAGAGGTCGTGATTCACTTGGTATACCCGGGAGATTAGTTTTGAACGCGCTCACGTTTATAAAGCTTCTCAGGCAGATCCACGGCAAGAAGAAGCCGGACCTGGGCTGGATCCAGGCGCAAGGACTTCTGGCTGTGAAGATAGCGCAACACTACGCGCTGCGTGTCGATTTCCTGGACCAGGAGGTGTGCAGGCACCTCGCCCAGCTGTTCGGGCACACGGAGTCGCTTCCGGCAGACGACGCAATGGCCCTTCTTCGCGAAAGAATGCCTGCCGCCTGGTTTGACGTGGTCCGGGAAATCGAGGAGGTCCCTGTTGCCTCAGCCTCGATTGGGCAGGTCCACAGGGCGAGGCATGCTGATGGAACCCATTTGGCAATAAAGATCATAAAGCGCGAGTTTCGAGGCCCTTTCATGGCCGATTTGAAAAGGCTCAGGCGGCTCATGCGTGCGGTCCTTTTCTTCTATCCCAAGCTGCGCAAAGTCTTTGATCCTATGGGAGTCTTGAGCCACATAGAGGAGTATACGGTTAACGAGCTCGACCTGAGGAATGAGGCGGCGGGGCAGGAGACGCTCTCCCGGATCGCTGACGAATACAGGGACAGATATGACCTGTCCGGGCTTAGCTTTGCCAAAGTATATGCAGAGCTGTCGACGGAAGGGGTCCTGGTCAGTGAATTTGTCGAAGGAGAGACGTTTGATGATCTGTTGACCATGAACAAGCTCTCCTATGACAGCCTGCTTGAGCTTTTCGGAATTCACGGGCTTTTTCTCTTCGCGCCGGGCGTCTTTCATGGCGACATACATCCAGGAAACATAATTCTTCGGACGGACGGGACTTTCTGCTTTCTGGATACGGGCGCGATAAGCCGTACGGGCAGGAAGATCAGGCGGGGGCTATTCAATTTCTTCGTAGTTCTCTGTGATTATGATTACGGTGAGTGTGCCAGGCGGATCAACGATATGGCGGAACAGGGCATTGCGGGCCGCCAATTTGAGGTGTTTGAGAGCAAATTCAGGAGACTCTACAAGGACTTCAAGGGGAAGTCGGTCTCTGAGGTAAGCCTAACCAGGCAAATGATGGAGTCTATAAAGCTCGCCGTGAACTGCGGCATGGTCTTCGAGAAGGGAATGTTTTCTATAATCAAGAGCATGATGTATCTTGACGGTATGGTTCTTCGGTGCAACCCTAATGCGGATCTGATTAGTGATATGAAGCCCAGAATTGTGGCTTTCCAGAAGGTCATGGAGGAGGACGATGACTAGTTCTGAGAAGAAGCATATTGTTATTGTCGGTGCGGGGCCGGGGGGGCTGACATCAGCGATGATACTGGCGCATCGCGGCTTCAGGGTGACCGTCTTTGAGGCGAGGGAGCGCGTCGGGGGGCGTAATGCTGAATTAAAGCTTGGCCCATACGCGTTCGACACAGGACCGACATTCTTGATGCTCAAGGAGATACTTGACGAGGTCTTCAAGGAGTCCGGCACGAGCACGGAGGCAGAGATCGATTGCGTGAAACTGGACCCTATGTACCGTCTCGCCTTTCACGACCGGCAGCTTTCAGCGACCAACAACCATGAGAAAATGAGGGAAGAGATCGAGCGCTGTTTTCCGGGGCATGGCGACCGGTATGGCCGTTTCTTTGAGCAGGAAAAGTCGCGTTTCAAGAACCTTTTTCCCTGTTTGCAGAAGTCATACCATAAGGTTTCCAGCCTGTTTCAGCGGGATCTCATAAAGGCCCTCCCTTCGCTTTCATTAGGAAGCTCGATTTTCGACATAATGTATAAAACGTTCGGTTCCGAGAAGCTTGCCCTGTCGTTTACTTTTCAGTCGAAATACCTAGGGATGTCACCGTGGGAGTGTCCGGGTCTTTTCGCAATGATTCCTTTTATAGAGCATGCGTTCGGTATTTACCACGTGCAGGGCGGCTTAAGTCGCATCTCAGACGGAATGGCGGAGGTGGCCCGAAGGCAGGGCGCTGAGATCCACTGCGATACACCGGTTAAGCGGGTCATAGTCGAGAACGGGGCCGCAGTGGGCGTGCTCCTTGAAGACGATACCAGGGTCGAAGCCGATGAGGTGGTCCTGAACGCCGATTTTGGATACGCCGCAAACACGCTGTTCGAACCAGGGGTGTTGAGAAAATGGACGCCGGCCCGACTGGAAAAGAGCAAGTATTCCTGCTCAACGTATATGATGTATCTGGGTTTGGACAAGGTATACGACCTGCCGCACCATACTATCTACTTCGCCGAGGATTATCGTTCCAATGTTAACGCGATCTTTCATGGCGACAGGGTAACGGATGACATTTCGTTCTATGTCCGGAACTCGTCCGTAACGGACAGCTCTGTGGCGCCGGATGGGCATTCGGCCTTATATGTGCTCGTGCCCGTTGCGAATCTGCGCGGGTCGCCCGAGTGGAGTAAAGACAGCGCCGGATTCAGGGAAAACGTGCTCTCGAAACTCGAGCAGCGTGCCGGAATGAAAGATTTGCGGCAGCATATTGTGCAGGAAAAGGTCGTTGGACCAGAAGAGTGGCAGGGTGAGTACAACTGCTATATTGGGGCAACTTTCAACATGGCACACAATATGTCGCAAATGATCTACTGGCGTCCGCATAACCGCTTTGAAGATGTTGACAGCTGCTATCTTGTCGGTGGCGGAACCCATCCAGGAAGCGGGCTTCCCACGATATATGAGTCGGGCAGGATTGCCGCAAATCTAATATCCAGGAAGCACAATGTGGTCTTTGTTTCGGGGAATCTGGAGGTCTAGATTCGCTTCGTCCCCGTAGGCACAGAAAACGCGACATCTGTATTGACATTGCTACACCCCTTCGTACGATGCCGTGCACGAAATTAATTAAGGAGTTAATGCTGTATGCATCCAGTTGCCAATCATTTGATCCAGTTGCAGGAGATGATCCTCATCCGCGATGAGCAGAAAGTCCACGGTGTTAACGACCATCTGGAGCGGCTAGACACGAACATCTCTGCTATGAGCAGCGAGCTCAAAGGTGATGTGAAAACCGACTTTGGCCGCCTGCTGAAGAAAGACAGGATAGTAATTGTGCCTGTCGCAGACGGTGTTTGCGCTGCCTGCGGCATGCGGCTTCCGATAAGCCTGGTGCAGGCAGTCAGGATAGGCCGCGACATACACAGCTGCCCGAACTGCGCGAGGATGCTCTATTTCCCGGAGGTCAAGGCGAAGCGGCTGGCAAAGGCTCCTCGGAGAACGGACCCCAAGAAGGTGGGGATTTCCAGATTTACCTCGCACACGCTGATGATCCCGCGCCTGGAGTCGTCTGATCCGGAGGGGGCGATAAGGGAGCTCGCATACAAGATGGAATACGAGGGTTTCGTTGACAAGGCCGATCCCCTGGTGGAGGAGGCCCTGAGGCGCGAGGCCCTGATCAGTACGGCAGTGGCCCACGGATTGGCGTTCCCGCACGTTCGCGGAGTCGAGGGAGGTGGGTTGACCTTGGCGCTGGGTGTCAGCCCGAAGGGCATCCGCTTCGCTGAGGGCAACAAGAACCTGACGAAGATAGTATTTTTCATGGTGATTCCGACAGCAGCCAGCGCCTTCTATCTTAAGCTGCTCGCCGGGCTTGCCGAGACCTTCATGAAGGCGGATGTGCGCAAGGCCATCATCGCCGAGAAGGATCCCGAAAAGCTATGGAAAGCGCTTACTAAAGTAACGCGCGCCACTATAAAATAGGGCCAGCCATGCCTATCTGTGCTGAAGGCGATAGTCGTGCGGCGTGCTGCCGATCACGCGCGCGAACTGTCTTATAAAATGGCTGTGGTCATAGAATCCGCATTGTGAAGCTATCTCAGTGATTGTGTCCTCTGTCGACACAAGCTTGGAGCAGGCCTTGTTGATCCTTACGCGGTTCAGGTACCGAAGGGGTGTGGTCTGAAAGATCGCCTTAAAGCGTCGCTCGAACTGGCTTATTGAGAGGTAGACAAGAGCGGCAAGGTCGGCAACTCTTATCGGGCCGCCGTAGTTTGTGTCTATGTAGTCCAGGACCTCAGTCATTACGCCGTAGCGTTTTACGGTGCTGGCCGACTTGCGGAGGTCCTGTGTTATCCCAGCGAGCCCGCAGACTTCACCGGCGCGGTTATAGAGTGGAACTTTGCTGGTAATATGCCATGAGATTGATCCGTCAGCGTTGGGGACCATTTCGACGCGGTTGGCTATGGGGGTGCGCGACGTCATGACCGTGTTGTCATCGTCGACAAACTTTTGTGCCAGCTGAGTTGGCGAAAAGTCAAAATCGGACTTTCCCACAATCTCAGACAGGTGGCGAGCCCCAAGCATCTCGACAAAGCCGCGGTTTGCATCCACAAAGCAGCTCTTCCTGTCCTTAACAAAGAAATAAGCGTCGGGCATGAGTTCAAAGAGGTTCGCAAGCGGATGGGTCAGCGGTGAACGGGATCGTCGGATCTCGTCCGCAAGGTCCTGTGAAGGGTTGCTTAACAGTGGAGCCATGCCGAAAATATACACAAAGATGCCGAAATAATCCAAGACTTATGTCAAGGCCTGCGCAATTATAAGAGTCAGATTAAAGTAGAATGCGGCGGAAGCCGGGAAAAAGATGGAGGAGGACTCTATGAATCGTAAGATCAGGATGGGTATGGTCGGTGGCGGACGCGGTGCGTTTATCGGTGCTGTACACAGGATGGCGGCGCAGCTGGATGGCACGGTCGAGCTGGTTTGCGGGGCATTCAGTTCCAGTCCCCGGAAGTCGAAGGCATCCGGTAAAGACCTGTTTCTTCCTGCGAAGCGCGTTTATGGGTCCTATGAGGAGATGTTCCTCAAGGAGAAGGCGCTCCCCGAGGGGGAGCGAATGGATTTTGTTTCCATCGTGACGCCGAACAGCTCCCATTACGCCATAGCAAAGATGGCGCTGGAGAATGGCTTTCATGTGGTATGCGACAAGCCGGCAACCTTTGATTTAAAGGAAGCCAAGTCCCTTGAACAGCTTGTAAAGCGCACCAGGCTGCTCTTCTGCCTTACTCATAATTACACTGGGTATCCCATGGTCCGCGAGGCACGGGACATGGTGAAGCAGGGGAAGATCGGCAAAGTAAGGAAGATTGTCGTCGAATATCCGCAGGGCTGGCTGGCCGGGCGCCTCGAGGCCACTGGCCAGAAGCAGGCCGACTGGCGCACAGACCCGAAGCGTGCAGGCGCCAGCTGCTGCATGGGAGACATCGGAACTCACGCTGAAAACCTGGCCGAGTTTATTACTGGTCTCCAGATAAAGGAAATGTGTGCGGACCTGACTACTTTCGTGAAAGGGCGTAAGCTTGATGATGATGGCAGCGTTCTGCTTCGCTTCAAGGGTGGGGCCAAGGGGATTCTTTCCGCGAGCCAGATATCGGTTGATGAGGAGAACGGCCTGAACATCCGAGTCTACGGCGAGAAGGGCGGCCTGGAGTGGCACCAGGAGGAGCCAAACACTCTTATCGCGAAATGGACAGACTCGCACCGGCAGATTATCAGGACCAGTGCGAAACCGGACCTGCTATGTTCTGCTGCGGGGGCCGCGACCAGGCTCCCAGCCGGCCATCCTGAGGGCTATCTGGAGGCCTTCGCAAACCTCTACCGAATGTTCGCGGAGGCACTTGCCTGCAGGATTGAGCGCAAGAAAGTAACAAAGGAAATGCTGGACTTCCCATCCATAAAGGACGGAGTGAGGGGCATGGCATTCATTGAAACGTGTGTGAAGAGCTCTAAGAGCAAGCAGAAGTGGGTAAAGATGCCGTAACTGGGCATTTGGTGCGCATTTATTAACGGAACAGGGAACAAGACAGGATATAAGTAATGAGCGGTAAGCTGCGGGTACACATTTGGAATGAGGGTGAACACGAGAAGAAGAACAAGACGGTGCAGGAGGTGTATCCCGACGGAATACATGGGGCGCTGAAGGCCGGAATATCGAAGTTCGGTGACTTCGAGATAAGCACTGCGACTCTCGATTCAGAGGAACAGGGATGCGCTGAAGAGATCCTCGACAAGACTGACGTCATGCTTTGGTGGGCCCATATTGCTCACGGGAGAGTGGAGGATGAATACGTGAAGCGCGTACAGAGGCGTGTTCTCGACGGGATGGGGCTCATCATTCTTCACTCGGGGCATTACTCTAAGATCTTTAAGGCGGTGCTTGGCACGAAGTGCAACTTGCGCTGGCGCGAGACGGTGGAGGGTGAGCGTGAGCGGCTCTGGGTGGTTGACCCGGCTCACCCCATTGCGGAGGGGGTAGAGGACTGTATAGACATCCCGCACACGGAGATGTACGGGGAACCTTTCGGTATACCTACACCTGACGAACTGGTGTTCATGTCGTGGTTTGAGGGCGGTGAGGTGTTTCGGAGCGGCTGCACGTGGAAGCGGGGGAATGGGAAGGTGTTCTACTTCCGGCCGGGGCATGAGACATATCCGATATACTGCCAGGAGATTATCCTTCGAGTGATAGCCAACGCCGTGAAGTGGGCGGCGCCGTCAGGCGTGACCATGCAGGAAGTCGGCGGCTATGAGCACCCCCGCGAGAAGCTGGAGCTTCAATTGCCGGAGTGGGCGAGGAAGGACGATAAATGATCCGAGTGGGAGTAGTTGGCACGGGGGGCATGGCAAATTCGCATGCCCGCAGTTTCAACAGGATTCGGGGCTGCAAGGTCACGGCCTGCTGCGACATTGATTTCAAGCGCGCGAAGGCCTTCGCGGAGCGGCACGAGATACCGGCCGCATACGGCGACCTCGGGGAAATGCTGTCGGATTCCGACGTGGACGCAGTTACAGTCGTTACGTCAGACGCTGGTCACAAACCTGTCTCCCTTGAGGTGATACGGGCAGGCAAGCACGTGCTATGCGAAAAGCCGCTTGCCCTTAATTACAGGGACGCAAAGCAGATGGCAGATGCTGCGAAGAAGAAGGGCATTATAAACATGGTGAACTTCTCTTATCGCAACTCAAGCGCGATTCAGAAAGCGGCCGAGATTGTGAAATCCGGTTCAATTGGCCGAATAATGCATTTCGAAGCCAGCTATTTGCAAAGCTGGCTCACGCCCTCTGGGTGGGGCGACTGGAAGACCCAGTCTAACTGGCTGTGGCGCCTTTCCTCCAAGCACGGCAGTAAAGGTGTGCTTGGAGATGTTGGGGTCCATATCGTCGACTTTGCCGGCTTCCCCCTCGGTGACTTTGCGTCGGTCAGCTGTAAACTGAAGACCTTCAGGAAGGCGCCGCGAAATCGGGTGGGGGAATATATTCTGGATGCGAATGACTCAGCTGTTATTACGGCGGAGATGACGAATGGCGCGATTGGAACCATACATACTACCCGCTGGGCTGCCGGGCAGGACAATTCCCTTTATCTGAAGATATTCGGAGAGACGGGAGCCTTGCGGATCGACCTTGATCACTCCTACAGAGAAATGCAGGTGTTTGGTTTGAACAGGGGGAAGCCGCGATGGTGCACGAAAAAGTGCGGCAAGACTCCAAATATCTACGAGCGTTTCGTGCGCAGTATCAAGACGGGCAAGAATGATTCCCCGGATTTTGCGCGCGGGGCCGCTGTGCAGAGAGTGTTGGATAAGTGCTTTGAGTCGGACGCAAAGGGAAAGACTGTAAAGGTATAGGAAAAGTAAGAGTGGAAGGAGTAGTGGAATGAGCAGACCTGTAACATTATTCACCGGGCAGTGGGCGGACCTGAAGCTGGAGGCGCTGTGCAAAAAGGCCAGGAAGTTCGGATATGATGGACTTGAGCTGGCCTGCTGGGGCGATCATTTCGAGGTAGAAAAGGCGGACAAGAAGTACTGTGACGCCAAGAAGAAGCTGCTGGCGAAGTACGGGCTGAAAGTCTATTCGATTTCAACACATCTTGTTGGGCAGGCGGTGTGCGACAATATCGATGAGCGCCACGAGTGCATCCTTCCGCCGCACGTGTGGGGTGACGGTAAGCCCGAGGGTGTTCGCAAGCGGGCCGCGCAGGAACTTATTGAGACGGCAAGGGCAGCGAAGCGAATGGGTGTCAAAGTTGTAAACGGTTTCACCGGCAGCTCTATATGGCATTTGCTTTACGCGTTTCCGCCGACCTCGGAGGAGATGATTGAAAAAGGGTACAAGGATTTCGCAAAGCGCTGGAAGCCCATCCTTGACGAATTTGAGAAGCTTGGCGTTAAATTTGCCCTTGAAGTGCATCCCACGGAAATAGCCTTTGACACAGTCTCTGCTGAGAGGGCACTCAATGCTGTCAAGAACCACCCTGCGTTCGGTTTTAACTACGACCCCAGCCACCTGGGGTACCAGGGCGTTGACTATGTGGAGTTCATTTACAGGTTCAAGGACCGCATTTTCCACGCGCACATGAAGGATGTGGCGTGGGCTCAGACTCCGAAGTCCTCAGGCGTGTTTGGCGGGCATCTGGCGTTTGGTGACCCCCGCCGCTTCTGGGAGTTCAGATCGCTTGGACGCGGGAATGTTGATTTTGAGCTCATCATCAGGGCTCTGAATGATGTCGGATACCAGGGCCCTCTTTCCGTGGAATGGGAAGATATAGGCATGGACCGTGAACACGGGGCGAAGGAAGCGTGCGAGTTTGTGAAAAAGATCGACTTTGCGCCGTCAGATGTTGCGTTTGACGCCGCGTTTGACAAATAGGCGTGAGAGCAGGCATGAAGAAGCCAAGGAAAGGACGTAGCGCGGTAATGAAACGTAAGTTCAAGAAGGCATCGGAAATAAAGGTGGGTGTTGTTGGGTACGGTGGTGCCTTCAATATGGGGAAGAGCCATCTTGACCAAATGAAGATGGCGGGCATGACTCCTTGCGCAGTGTGCGAGATCGACAAGAGCAGGTTAGAGGTCGCCAGCCGGGACTTTCCTGGCATAGAGACGTACACATCGCTTACAACGATGCTCAAGAAATCAGACGTAAACCTGATTGTGATTATTACCCCTCACAACCTTCACGCAAAGCAGGCCCTGCAGTGCCTGAGGGCCGGCAAGCATGTCGTCGTGGAAAAGCCAATGGCCATGACCACTGCTGAGTGCGACGCGATGATTGCCGAGGCAAAGAAGCGCAAGCTTGTTATATCGACGTATCATAACAGGCACTGGGACGGATGCATCCTCGGAGCTGTCAAGAAGATCAAGTCCGGGGCCATCGGCGACATTATACGTATTGAGGCCCACATGGGCGGATATGGACTGCCCAAGGACTGGTGGCGGTCGAGCCGCTCCATCTCCGGCGGCATAATGTACGACTGGGGTGTTCATCTCCTGGAGTACTCCTTGCAGCTGATTGACAGTGACATCTCTGAAGTATCGGGATACGCGAAGACAGGTTTCTGGGCAAATCAGACGGCGTGGAAAAAGGACACGAATGAGGACGAAGGCCATGCGGTGGTGAGGTTCAAGGACGGCAAGTGGCTGACGCTCACGATCACGAGCATCGACTCGTTCCCCAAGGACCAGGATCGCGGCCAGCTGGAGATTACCGGCACGAAGGGAACTTATGTGATGTCCGGCGGCTCGTGGTCGCTGCGCGGAGTCGATGGCAGTGAAAAGATTGCTATTAGTGGGAGGAATCCTCCTGGGCAGCAGGAGAAGTACTACAAGAACGTGGCAAATCACCTTGTGAAGGGCACGAAGCTCGTAATTTCCGGAGAGTGGGCCAGGAGGCCGATTCACATCCTGGACCTGGCAGTCAAGAGCGCCAAGCTGGGCCGGGCACTTCGAGCGAAATATAAATAGAAAAAGGAGAGTTTTAGATGTCAAAGAAAGTGCTGATAGTGTGGGGCGGATGGGACGGACACACTCCTAAAGAGTCAATAGACGTATTTGTGCCGATTCTTGAGGAGAATGGCTTTGAGGTGGTCGTGTCGGATACTCTTGATTCGTATCTGGACGAAGAGCTCATGGGCTCGGTATCACTGATCGTGCAGTGCTGGACGATGGGCGAGATCAACGGCAAGCAGAGCAAGGGCCTCCAGCAGGCGGTTGCAAGCGGTGTCGGCCTCGTTGGCTGGCATGGCGGAATAATTGATTCCTTCCGCAAGGACGTTGGCTATCAGTTCATGACTGGTGGTCAGTGGGTGGCGCACCCGGGTGGCTGCATTCCGAATTATGAGGTCACAATTACGGACAAGGACCATGAGCTGACCAAGGGCATAGGCGATTTCACGCTCAGCGACACTGAGCAATACTATTGCCACTTTGATCCCGCGTGTCATGTTCTCTGCACGACCACATTCACGGGTGAGCACGGCGAGCCCTCTGAGTATCCTGCCGGCACGGTGATGCCTTATGCTTATACGCGCATGTGGGGCAAGGGCAAGGTGTTCGTGGCGTGCTGGGGGCACACTTATAAGGACTTTGAAGTTCCTGAGGCCCTTGAGATAGTCAAGCGCGCCCTGCTTTGGGCCGCCATGTAGACGTAGGCGTAAACGGTATAGACAGGCTTCACAGCCTGAAGTAGATTAGGTTGCATGCCGGTTACGAAAGAAGAGATTAAGAAGCTGGCGAGGAAGTGCGGCTTTGATGACTGTGGTGTTTCGTCCGTAGAACCGTTTGAGGACTATGAAAGGGAGCTGCGCGCCCGAGCTTCAGCCGATATAGATGCAGCGGGGCGCTATCTTCAGATGCTGCCTCGCGCGAGGCCGGCCGAGCGGAAGGAATGGGCCCGCTCAATAATTGTTTGCATTCGCCACTACGGTAAATATCAGCTGCCGGAGGAGCTGCTTGGGCATATCGGCCGCAATTATCTGTGTGAATCTCGTAGAAAAGGCTGCCCTGATTACGATATAGACCTGAAGTTTGAGGACGGTCTGCGCGAGTTGGATATCAGGTTCAAGAAGGGCAGTGTGCCTGATCGTGCTGCTGCGGTCAGGGCAGGCGTGGCGCGGATCGGGCGGAACAACTTCGCATATTCGGAAACAGGGGGCTCATGGCTCAATATTGAGACGTGGGTTGTCGATGCCGACTTGGAGCCGGACTCGCCCACACCTGAATGCCCGTGTCCGGAGGGGTGCAGCGCATGCCGGGCCGCCTGTCCAACGCAAGCGCTTCACGGACCTTTCAGGATGCGTATGAGCAGGTGCATATGCTACCTGAGCTATAGCGCGCCAGAACCCATTGACGAGGAACTGTGGGAGCTTATGGGTGAATGGGTCTATGGCTGCGACGTGTGCCAGCAGGTATGCCCGATGAACAGTGGGAAATGGAATGAAAGTGAGCCCATGCCTTGGATCGAGAAGTTTCGCGACAAGCTCACCCCGCAAGCTTTGAAGGACATGGATTATGATACGTACAGGAACATTGTCCACCCGCGCTTCTGGTACATTAAGCTGGATAACATAAGGCGCTGGCACAGAAATGCGCAGCGAGCATACGACAACATACAGAAGCGAAAAGAAAAAGGGCAGCCCTGAGGCTGCCCTTTGGATTCTGTATTCCTGGCCTTCTGTTATGTGAGAAGGATCGCAAGTACCATTACGAAGATCGCCACGGTCTCGATAATACCAAGTGCGGCGAGATAGTTCGTGAATCCCTTGCCTGTTTCGGCAAGAGCGTGGGAACCGCCGGCTCCGGCCTTGCCCTGAAGCCACGCGGATGCGGCAATTGCCAGTCCGGCGAAAAGGCCTATGCCCATGAGTGAGATGCAGGCGCCGAGACCGCTGGGGTCGGCTTCAGCCAGGGCCTTGGCCTTGCCGTCGATGATGAACATCAGCACCATGCCGTAAATTGTCTGTGAGAGCGGAGCGCCCACGAAAGCAAGCAGCATGAATGGGGCCGCCTTGTTCTGGTCATAACACCTCTTCCATGCGCCTATCGCCGCGGCTCCTGCGGCGCCCGTTCCCAGAGCAGAACCGATTCCCGCGATACCGACAGCCATTATGGCTCCGACCTTGCCAAGTGCAATTGCTGTTCCGACTTCCATTTAATTACCTCCTGTTACGTTATCTTGTTTTTGCTAAATGGCTTGAAAGGTTTTCCAGACCACTGCATGTCTTTGTGTAGAGAAAATTCGAGAGTGTTGAGGCGGATTCCGTGGACTAGGATGCCAAGAGCGCACAATGCTATGTTCAGGCCGTGTCCGATTAGGAGTATGAGCGCTGTTACCGGAATGAGGATCATTTTTCCGGCGCCTGCATCAATGGCCATGTCATTGAAGCTGCGGGCGACGTACAGGGATGCCAGGCCGACAGCGAAAAGTCGAACGTAAGACATTACGTCAACGAAGCATGCTATGAAATCCAGGGGCAGCATCGCGTGATGGATCCACTCCTTCTTGAATTCGGCCAGCGTGCTCATGAACAGGGCAACCAGGACGGCACCGGCGATTGCCAGGCCTCCCATGAGGGATGTAGGGACGGGGTTGTTCAGGACCATCTTTATTGCCGTAAGAAACATTGTCCACACCAGGCAGATCCAGCCCAGTTGCGCGAGCCACTTCTTGTTAGGGAAGAGCACTACGGCATTCCAGATGTGGGCAAGTGTCAGGTGTATTGCCCCAATCAGGAAGCAGAGCTTCATGACGTGGGCGTCTGTTCCCAGCCATTCCACCCTGAGGGTTTCTGACATGAGTGTCGGTAGGTGCTTAGGGTCGATGCCGAAGTAATTGGCCGTGAGCACGCCCCAGATCATGGTGCATACACTTAGAAGCCCGAACAGGGCGAATGGATACGCGGGCGCCTTTCGCATCTTCAGCCTGGCGATGATGGTCATCACAAGGAAGAGCAGTCCGTATCCCGCATCGCCGATCAGCATCGCGAAAAAGATGCTGAAGAAAACAAGGAAAATGGAGCTGATGTCTGCCTCTCTATATCCCGGAAAGATCTGGATCATGTCGAAAACAGCCTTTATGGGCTTCACGATCCCTGGATAACGGATCAGGGTAGGGGGATCTGCCTCCTCTTCGGGCTCTTTGAGCATGATGCCCCATCCATGCTCCTTGGCCGTGGCCATGACTTTATCGGCCGCATCCTCCGGACAGAAGCCCTGGAGATAAGCCACGGCACCATCGGCGCCGAGGGCGTCTCTTGCTTCCGCGAACATGAGGTCTTCCTCCAGCCCCACAATGTGTCTGTCGATAACCGCCTTCTCGCGAGCTGCACCATTAAGCTCAGCGGCCGCGGCATCTATCTCCGCTTTGCATGACTCGATCTCCAGTAAAACCGCCCCAAGGGAGCGCGCGGGTATCGGATGTTCTTCAGCCCGCTCAAGATTGAAATCACCCTTGGATATGCCGCAGTAGTACTTATGTCCCGCGCCGCTAGAGAGTTCAAAGAGAGGGAAGTCAGCATCGGGCTCTTCTTTGATGGGCAGAGAGAAGAGCTTGACCGTCAGTCCCTTTTTCTGCAGGTCGCGAACTGATTCCGGCTCAAACTGGCCAAAGGGGGCGACTCTCGCCTTTTCCGCTTCGCATTCTGCGATCCTGTCGTGAAGCTCACGAATGCGTGCGTCGACCTTGAGGATCTTTTCCACGAGTTCGGCACCGTCCTCGGCGCGCGCCGAAGTGAGAAGCAGGGAGCCGGCGTCTCCGGCCTCAGACTTCAGGGCGGACACGCTCGAGAGAGCGGTCTTCGCATCGTCTAAAGCCGTGCGGCGCAGCGATGTTTCTTCGCTTTCCTCGGGAGATAGGGACTCTATGTGCATGACGCCGAGGTCGGCCATTATGTCGAGGGCCTCCTCGGAATGCTCTTTCATGCAGAGCAGGTAAAGTTTCTTCATCTTAACAATCATGCTGCCTCATCCTTATGCGCGAAATCCTGCGTCCTGCGCTTCGCAATCTTGCCCCGGGCAACAGACGCTGTCTGCTCGTCCCCGAGAAAGATCTTAATGACACGAATGTTCTCTTTGCATTCCGGTATCTTGACTTTTTCGAATAGATTGACGCGCTGGGATGTGACCCGCAGCTCCTCGGCAACCGCGTCTCTCTGGGCCCTAAGGACATCGACCTCCGCGCGAAGGGCGATCTGGTCTGTGAGCGAAACTATCGCATCGTCCAGCCAGGGCGGGGTTGAGAAAAGGTCATACTCCTTGCGGTCTGTCTTGACGTCAACTAGCACAGGAATTGCCACGCCGGCGATATTGCCTTCTTCTGTGATGACTTCTTTGAGTTTGAGGAGTGTCGGGAGTTCAACGGGCTCCGCCAGGAGCTTCAGCCAGCTGTCCATGGCGCTGCGCAGCTCCTCGAATTTGGCCTCGGACTCCGCCATTTTCTGCTCAATCGAGTTTATCTCAGACTGAAGCTGCTGTTTTTTCAGGAGCAGCATGGGCAGGAAGCGCTCGAAGCGCTTAAGCGACTCGCGCTGCGCCTTAAGCTCATTCTTCGTATGTTTGATCTTTCCCATAAGCTGTTAGGCTGGCTTTTCCGCTTTCGGCCAGAACTGTTCGATGAGGTCTGACTGGATTCCTGTTTCCATTGGCTCAAAGCAGTCAGCGAGAATCTGCCATCCGAGGTCAAGCGCACCCTCGAGCGGTATGTTGACGGACAGATCCATCATCTCCTTCTCGAAACGTTCGCCGTATTTGAGGAGCTTTGAGTCCCACTTGCTCATGCGGAATCCCATGGACTGCTTCTCCAGCGTTTCCTTGTATCCGGCGTAGAGCTGGATGAGCGTATTCATGATGGTCCGGTGATCGTCGCGAGTGTCGCCGTTGACCTGCTGCTTAAGGCGGCTCAATGAGCCGAAAGGCTCAATGCGGCCGTTCCTGAGGTAGAACTGCCCTTCAGTAATGTATCCCGTGTTGTCAGGAACAGGGTGAGTTACGTCATCACCAGGCATTGTTGTGGCGCCCAGAATGGTGATCGATCCAGCTGTATCGAAATCCACGGCCTTCTCGTATCGCGCGGCAAGCTGGCTGTAGAGGTCGCCTGGATATCCGCGGTTTGACGGGATCTGTTCCATGGTGATCGCGATTTCCTTCATGGCGTCAGCAAAATTGGTCATGTCCGTCAGCAGCACGAGCACGCGCTTGCCTTCCAGTGCAAACTGCTCAGCCACGGCGAGGCTGATATCGGGCACGAGCAGGCATTCCACGATTGGGTCAGAGGCCGTGTGCACGAACATTACGGTTCGCGAGATCGCGCCGCTCTCCTCCAGCGTGTCCCTGAAGTACAGATAGTCGTCATGCTTCAGGCCCATGCCGCCGAGGATGATAACGTCAACTTCCGCCTGAAGCGCAATTCGCGCCAGGAGCTCATTGTATGGCTCGCCGGCCCTTGCGAAGATCGGAAGTTTCTGCGATTCAACGAGCGTGTTGAACACGTCGATCATCGGGATACCGGTCCGGACCATGTTTTTAGGGATGATCCTCTTTGCCGGATTAACCGAAGGGCCGCCTATGTCGATCATGTTGTCTGAGAGGGTGGGGCCCTTGTCTCTCGGGTTGGCGCCGCCTGTGAACATGCGGCCGAGAAGCGCATCACTGAAGGGCACCTGCATTGTCTGTCCAAGGAACCGGACTTGCGCGTCAGTGGCGACACCCCTCGCTCCCGCGAATACCTGCAGGGAGACTTCGTCTTCCTTCAGCTTGATCACCTGGGCGAGCGACGTTCCTGTACGCGATGTGACTTCGGCCAGCTCGCGGTACTTAACGTTCTCAGCCCTGATGTTGATAACGTTACCGGCAATGTTTTCTATCCTGTGGTAAACCTTATGCATTGGTCTTTACCTCCGCGACCATCCCGGCCAATTCTTTCTCAAGTTTCTCAAAGTTAGGGTCTTCCATGGCCACGCGGTTCCAGTCCTTAGTCTTCTGGGTGAGCTGGTGGAAGAAGTTTCGGGCCGGCTCCTTGTCCTTGAAGGCCAGTTGGGCGTCAAGTACCGAGAACAGGATGTCGAAAACGTGTTTCTGCCTTTCCGCGGAGGTGGCGCCGTCAATATCGTTGTAGGCGTCCTGCTGCAGGTAGACCGAATCGATGTATTCTGACTTCAGGTAGAGCATGAAGTCCTCAATGGAGGTTCCTTCCTCGCCGACAACCTTCATCATCTGGGAGACCTCGTTGCCTGTCCTCAGGATGTTGCGGGCAGAAGCTATGCTGTCTTCGTCCACAACGCTGGGGTATTTGCTCCAGCTGTCGAGCGGATCAATTGCCGGATAGCGACGGGCGTCTGAGCGTGCGCGGGAGAGTCCGTGAAAAGCGCCGACCACTTTCAGTGTGGCCTGTGTTACGGGCTCATCAAAGTTTCCGCCCGCGGGACTAACTGTTCCTCCGATCGTAACAGAGCCCTCGGATCCGTCCTTGAGGCGTACGACGCCGCCTCTCTCGTAGAAGCTGGCTATGACTGACTCCAGGTAGGCAGGAAACGCCTCTTCCCCCGGGATCTCTTCAAGGCGACCTGACGTTTCACGCAGCGCCTGTGCCCAGCGTGAAGTTGAGTCCGCAAGCAGAAGAACGTTCAGTCCCATCATCCTGTAGTATTCAGCCAGAGTAACACCTGTGTAGACGGATGCCTCACGCGCGGCAACGGGCATGGAGCTCGTATTGCAGATGATTATGGTGCGGTCCATCAAGCTCTTGCCTGTTTTAGGGTCATCGAGTTCCGGGAACTCACGGAGTGTTTCAACCACTTCGCCGGCGCGCTCACCGCAGGCAGCGATAATCACCACATCGACGTCTGCGTTCCTGCTTGTGATCTGCTGCAGGACGGTCTTGCCGGCGCCGAACGGTCCCGGAATGCAGTACGTTCCGCCTCGCGCAACGGGAAAAAATGTATCGATGATCCTTACTTTCGTTACAAGGGGGTCAACCGGCTTCATGCGTTCATCGTAGGCTTTGATCGGAATCTTGACCGGCCAGCGCTGCATGAGAGCTACCTCGTGGGTGTTGCCGTCGGAATCCTTCAACGTAGCGACCGTGTCGGTGACAGCGTAAGAGCCCTTGTCGACGATGCTCTCTACAGTGAATTCGCCGTTAAGCATGAAAGGGACCATGATCTTGTGGTCGAAGATGCCTTCAGGTACGGAGCCGAGGAACATTCCCGCGGAGACCTGGTCTCCCTTTTTGGCGGTCGGGGTGAATTCCCATTTCAGGTCGCGTGGAAGGGCGCTCAGGTATTTCCCGCGCTGCAGGAAGAAGCCGCACTCCTCTGCCAGCTGGGGCAGGGGGTTCTGAAGCCCGTCGTAGACCTGTGTCAGCAGGCCGGGGCCCAGCTCTACGGAGAGCAGGTGGCCGGAGAACTCCACGGGGTCGCCGATGGTTATGCCCGTCGTATCCTCAAACACCTGCAGGTCTGCATACGTCCCTCTTATGCGCACCACCTCGCACATCAGTCTCACGTCGCCTATGACAGTGTAAGCCACTTCGTTCTGGCTCACTGCGTCTTCAAAGGCGACGGTAATCATATTGCCGTTTACGCCGGCTATCTTGCCTTTAGTATCGCTCATAATTTACTCGCTGTTTCCGTTATTTGCTGAAGTAGATTCTTCTCCTGTGCCAAGGACCGTGTCCGCCACCTCGCGTCCTCGGTCAGAGTCAAAGGCGCCCCATCGCTCGGCTATGGCAAGCTTGAGTGAATAGGCAAGGATGGCCTCGCTGGAGAAGGGGTCAAAGCCGCCCAGCTCGTCTAGGACCGACCAGCGGTGGCGATCGAGGACCTGCTCTTTATCGACAGGATTCGAGCGAGAGAGAGCCTCGCCGGCCACTCTGTCACACTCCCCTTCGAAGAGAGAGGGGTCGACCATGTATTTCTCGGGGTCCGTCTTTAGTGCTGCGGCACGGGCCTTTGTCAGGGAATTACGCAGTGCTATTTCATTTGAGCGCCACGCAGATACAAAGGGATGGCCGTCATCGTTGCCGTACAGAGAGTCAAGCGAGTCGAGCGCTTCCATGTCAGATGCGCAAAGGTGTTCGGCGGCAAGGGAGCGGAACTCCTCCTGCGAAATTGATGGTTTACTGTCCATCGTCAGCCCCGGAAGGGCCGCACCGAAGTAGAAGTAATTCATGGCTACTGAGCGCTTTTTTCGAGGATTGCGGCAATGTGCGGGCGAAGCACGCGGGACAATGCCTCTGTGATGGCAGTATCGGTCAGGTCATGCTCTATGTTCTTGTCTTTGAGCACAACCTTGAAGCCTTTTGAAATCGTTCCCTCGGGGATTATGGTGATGCCGCTCTTAGCTTCTTCGGAAAGCTTGCTGAGAACGTGGCCCTTGAGCTTCTCGACGTCAGCTTCATTCACCAGCACTTCACTTGATCCTGCTCCCGAGCAGTATGCCTCCACAACTTTGAGCAGCATGGCCGAAAGGGTTTCGTCATTTATGGCAGCATCCGTTTCCGTCTTAATGACGGATGTTACCGCCGCCTGTATACCTGCCCGCGCGGAAATCACGACATCGCGCGCCGCCTGCTCAAGGGACTTGCGGCCCTTTTCTTCGAATGTCTCAGAATCCTTCTTGGCTTTTTCTATGATCTCGTCGGCTTCTTTCTTCGCCTTGCTGACGATGTCGCCGGCCTTACTGTTCGCTTCCTCAACGATGCGTGACGCCTCGCTCTCGGCCTTGTCCACGCCATCCTTCTGTATCTTGTCCAGCAGGTGCTGAAGGTCTTCTGTCATGATAATCTCGCTTGTCTGCTTTGATGTGATTTAACGTAAAAACGAAGCGTTAACAATATCGTCAGGGACGCACGCAATCAAGAAAGAAAGTGCCTGTTTGTAGCGTAGGATTGTACAAGGATGATACTGCGCTCTGAACGAGGAGCGGACTTAGGCTTTCTTGCGCGCGATAGCCTTATTCTTTGCCTGTACCAACTTCTTCCCCAGTGTTGAGATGATGTTTTGCACGGTTTCGTTCAGAGCTTTCTCCGTACCAAGATGCAGGCTTCCGATGACCAGGCTTACTGACATGTCGCCCTGTCCGATGACCTTCTCAGAGACCGCGGTAGATATTTTTGAGAGATGATGCTCGGTCTCCTCGGGGGTTAGGCCTGAGAGGCAGAGTATGAACTGGTCGGCAGAGAAGCGCGCGATGAAATCCATTTCGCGTACCTGCTCCTTGGTTACGCTCACTACCTCCGCGAGAAGAGCATGTGCCTCGTCAATGCCGTATGTGTCCAGGTATTTCCTGAAGGCGTCTACGGAAAGAAGTGCCAGGCCAATCTGATAGTCGTGCGTCTTGGCTCGCTCCAGCTCGGTTGAAAAGGCGGGAACGAATGCTTTGTACTGCAGCGCCTTAGTGGCGTCGTCAATCTGTGACAGTTTCTTGCTCGTTGAAATGAGTTCAAACTTCTCAAGCAGGTTGCCTATTATGTACCCGAGGACCTGAAGGTGGAGCAGGTCGGAAGAGTTGAACTCTTCGCCGTTTGCCCGGTCGCAGAAGATGTACCCGATTCCGCGTTTGTTTGTAACGATCGGCGCGAGCACGGCTGAAGTGAAATCATGCTCAAGTTTCAGGTCCGTATACATGGGGTCGGTGGGGGCGAGGTTGTTGAGTAGAAGCGGCTGCTGCTCCAGTACGACCTTTTCGGCGGTCGGACTGGGGC
>JBFIFS010000031.1:0-19835 GCA_041602695.1 Kiritimatiellia bacterium | reverse complement strand
TCTATCGGTGGTGCATCCGGATTAGGCCGCCAGCATGGAGAGTTGGCAAGGTACAGCAGGTCAGCACAAAGATTAGGATCGCGGGCGATTATCTCACATACCTCATCCGGCACGTATTTGTACCTGGCCGCGTCAAGCAGCCTGCCCACGCTTTCGTCGTTAGGAGGCAGACTCCTTACAATACCCGCCACAACCCTTTCAAGGGCACGCGCATTCATACGTCACATCTCCGATCAGCTCCGCCCGGGAAGCTACTCCCCAGCTTCGTATGTCAGTACCCTTATTATTCCGCAACTGTTTCCATCACCTGATGTACAGGTGTCCGAAACGGAAATTACGTCTGCCACCGAATTCTCCTCGATGAACTTGTTCACCTGGTCATCCAGCTCCTGCAGCTCGTTCATCGTATGGAATATCCGCAGTTCATTAGTGAATGTCTTTACTCTGATCATCACTTCCACTCCTTAAATACTGCTACTTGAGCGGCTCGGCCTTGCAAACCCTCTCTCCCTCATCCGCAACCCTTCCGCACTTTCCGCATATGTACTTCGGCTCAGTAACAAGATGCTTTATCTCACCTATCCTTCTTTTTCCTGCCAGCGAGCAGAGATGACTCCTGTGATCGCCTTTGCATTTGTTTTCGCTCATATTAGCACCTCCCTTTCTAGGTCACATGTTGCAGGATGTGTGCCAGTTTTCAATCATAACGGCCTCTGCGCCAAAAACCTGCGAAAGAAGCAAAGAATGAGAAGTAAGCTCAGCCCTATGTTTCACTAACTGATCGAACTGAGACAGAGCCCTGGAGAGAATGCTGTAACACACCTGTCCCTTTTACACTGACAGCAAGGCCGAGCCTATGACTGCAACTATCGCCCCTAAAACAGCACGAACGCTGACGCGGTCCTTGTAAATGATGATCGTAAACGGAATTATTATGACGGGCATAAGCGAAACGAGTGTCATCGCGATGCCGGTCGGGACCGTCTTCAGGGAATACATCAGAAGTGCCACGCCCAGAGTCGGCCCCGCAATGGCGCCCATGCTGATGATTCCCATGCTTTTTTGGTCGCTGAAGGCCCTGATGAAATCCTTCTGCCGCCTCATCACCAGTAGAAGGACAAGAAAGAACGGCAGCGCGCCTAGAATGCGGATCAAGGTGGCTGCCGCCGCTGAATCCATTCCCCTCATCCCCACCTTTGATATCACCCCGGATACGCCTTGGTTTAGCATGGCCAGAAAGGCGAACAGGCCGCCTTTCCAGGAAAAGCGATGCGATGGATCTGCGTTGGAGCCGTGCTCAGGGGCCTCCGATATGACCCAGATCACGCCCGTTAGCGCAACGGCGATCCCAACTATGTCCCGAGGTGCCAGTATCTCCTTAAGCCAGCAGCGGGCGCATATTGCAGACACTATCGGCGCCAGGGAAAAGATGAGCATCGTGATACGAGGCCCCATGATCACGAGGGATCGGAACAGGAAAAGATCGCAGAGAAAGAATCCAACAGCGCCGGAAAGACTGAGCCACAGCCAGCATTCCAGCGGAGCGGAGAGCGGCAAGGCCTCCCCGAGCACAAATTGGCCGAAGAGAATAAATATCGGAAGCGCTATGATTAGCCTGATGGTATTTACCACCAGAGAGCCTACCCGCCGTCCGGCACTGCTCCAGCACATCGCGCTGATAGACCAGCAAACAGCAGCTAGTAATGCAGCAGCTTCTCCCGCCATGGTCTTGCCTATTCCTCGCCCAGCAGGTCAGATTCCCTCAGTCCCTCGAGGTACACGTCTATCTGACCAACATGCTCGCCTGTGACATAATCACTTCCGGCCATCACTGCCAGATGATTAGTCCCCTTCCTGAGGTACTTTATATGCTCATCTCCAAGCATAATCTTGCGGTAGTGCGGATCGTTCTTCCACCAGATGTAGCGATGGATCTTCTTTCCGTTAAGGTATATATCGAATCCTTGATTCGCCAATACACTTATCCGATAGAAGTCATGATCCAGCTCGCCGAGTTCGAATGACGCACGGGCAAGAAGGAACTCGCCTTCACCCCACTCCGACTTGCTCTCAAAAGACACTTTCCCTTTCTTAAACCCACCCTTCCCGATCGGAGCCTTCCCCGACTGCCATTTGCTGTCATCAAACTCCGGCTCGCTCCATCCACTCAGGTCACGCGGAAGAGAAAGATCCCTGAAACGCTTCTTCTCGCGCCTGTGCTGGACATCATCGCCGACGGGCTCATAAGCCGCGAAATGCCACACGCGTTCAGCGAAGCCCTTCTCGCCAAGCGGCTGCCAGCCGGCGTCCGGGTCCTCCAAAGCCGTGAGCCCCAGAACAGTGTCAACCAGACCCAGATTGCCGCGGTCTTCCTTCAAACGCTTAATCAGCTCCTTCCGGTAATCAGAATGCAGCAGTTCCTTTAGAGCGTCCCTATGGTCTGTCGGCACTTTTTCGATAGAATCCTTCAGCCCGTTGGCCGAGGCCGTGAGGCGTGAGGTCGAGAGCTCGCCGAACCGCGACTTAAGTATCTTCGCCAGTTCCAGCGCGCGCGCGGGCGCTTCCTTCAGGATTACCTCTGACGACCTGCCAACATCGAATTCGCCCTCTCCTGCACGCTGGCCAGGAATGATCCGCCTCTCCCCCGCCGATCTCATGTGAGCGGCAAGTATCTGCTCGCGAACCGGGCTGTCGGCATCCTGCCGTGCGAGAAGTTTGTTCAGCCTTCCCAGCATGGTGCCGCGCGGCATCGTATGGTCCTCCCTGACCAGCATTTCCAGCATAGTCGGCAGCACTCTCGACAGCAGCTCTTTATCCGCCGCCGCCCCGTCGAGCGCACAGAATGCAGACTGGCGGATCCACCATTCTTCGTTCCTGGTCCACGGCAGGATAAGGCCAAGGTTCTCCCCGATGATCTCGGGCGGCATCAGGCTTATGGCCATGAGCGCCCCGTCAGTCACATAAAGAGACTCTTTACTGTTCTTGAGGATACGAACAACTCCGTCCACAATCCCCTGCGTAAAATCTTCCGGCTGCATTGGCTCCTTGCCAATATGAAACCAGTAGCGGTAGTCGCTTATTCCATCCAGCGCCGCGCGGCGTATCCGTGGATCATTGTCCCTGAGCAGCTTCTCGAGCTCCTCCAACCTGCCTGTCATCCGAAGAGCCTTAGCGGCCTGAGTTCGTATCACGTACCTTTTGTGATGAACGTTCCTGAGAATTTCCTTCACCGGCACGTCGGCCATGTCCACGGCCTTCCTGTAAGCATTGCCAAACTTGTAGAATGGAATATGGATCGGTTCCTCTTTGCCGTATTTGCGACCATTTTCAATCGACAGGAACGCCAGGTCGGACTTGGTCCCCCAAAGCCTGTCGGGCAGAACGAAGTCCTTTGCGAACTTGGATTTCGGCGCGCCCGTTATGCGCAGCGTCTTCATTGGGGCCGTGTACGCAAGCGCAACACCTGCCCCGGACCCCACATCATCGAAGCGCTGGCAAGTGGCCATCCCGATTCCCCCGGAAGGCCTGCGGCTCAGGTCATAAAACCACGTAAGCCTGTTCATTGCCTCATGGTACTGCTTTGGCTTGTAATCAAGCATGTAGGCCGATGCAACGCCGCGCCAGATTCCATCTCCTCTCCCCTCGTCTGCGTGTCCCCTCACAAGTGATGGATAGCTTGTAAGAGTTGCCATACTGAGGCTTTGAAGCGCCTTCGTGTAGATTTCCGGGCTCCCTTTCGCGCCTGACGCCACTTTCATTGCGGCGGCGGACATGCCGTCTTTACCGTTGGATCCGAGCCCGCCTTCAGCCCTGTGGTCGCCGTAAGGCACCGTTCCGTGCCCTGCGAAGCGATACCAGTACTTCAGCGCGCCCAGCAGGGTCTTCTCATCGACATCCATTCCACACTCTTTGGCAAGAAGCAGCGTCGTGAGGACCTGCGCGCCTGCGGGGTTCATCAGGCCGCCCGCGACATATCTCGGGCTGATACTCCTGCCCCAGTGCTGCCAACCCGACTCGAAGCACTGCCGCTCCTTCGCGTTGTCGCAATAATACTGGAGTATCGGGAGCACCGCCCTGTCTCCTGTCCGCAGATAGTATTCAGCGCAAGCCACACCGTTGTATCCGTTGTTCCAGGTATGATCGCCAATCAGGTTCAATTCTTCGGGAAAGCCGTGAAAGTAGTCACGCACTACAGCTATATACCTGTCGTCCCCTGTCGAGAGCAGAAACAGGCACGCCAGCGCCGATGGCATCCCGCCGTCCTCGCTCTTATCGCTGAAGTACTTCTGCCTGAAGCCAGTGTCTTTCGCGTAATATTCCGCCGCGGCGGCAATGATCTTTTTCGATTTCTCACAGTTCAGCGGCCAGGTAGCGCTGTATTTTCCCAGGACCGGAATGCGCACCTCGACCTTTTTCGCTTCTGCATCCTCACTGTCCTTAACATCGAAGACCATTTTGCCGTCTGACGCCTCGGCCTCAGTAAGGGCTCCGCCCAGAGCAACAAATGGATTGATGCCCTTGAGCTCGGTACCATTGACACCGGTAATGATCTGCCCGACCTCGAATTTTCCGTCAGCAGGTGACCCTTCGATCACTCCTTCGACCTTCAGAATTACGCCCGGATAGAAGCGCCCCCTGATGCCAGTAGCGCCGATGCAGTCCAGCGACATCTCCTTGTCTGGTCTCGGACGCGAACCGTAAACTTGCGGCTCTTTATAATAATCATCGGCGAATGCCATCGCGGCAAGCAGTGCCGCACTCGCAACCCCACACAGAAATCTAATGCGCATTAGTCACCTCCTGAAACCCCGCATAATACGCATTACTGCCCGGAATCCGAGCTTTATCTGGACCTGCTCAGCCGGCCCGCTCCACGGCAAAGCGACGATACGCCAGAAGCACGCAGCCATAAATCAGCATGCCAACATAGATGCACTGCATCCACAGGTCCTTTCGCTCAGGATCTATGACGATCAGAGGGTAAAGCGCCGTCATGACAATAAACGCTGTTGCGTCCTGGATCCTGACGATCCGCAGGCCGCTGCCGGCCGAGCAGAACCATCCAATCACGGCAGCAAGGAGCGAAGATGAAATAATGAATGGGCCCCAAAAGCCCGTGATAGCGTCCGCAAGCCTGCCCATAAAAGTGTAGTGCAGGCAATAGGCAAGCCCGAGCAGGGCCGCGATGTCGGCCCGGACTGGTATTCCAAGCAGCACCCGGGGAACAGTTAGCAGCACAACAAGCAGAACAAGGCCGACAGGAGCTTCCCTGAGCAGTGTGGCGAAATAGTAATTCGGCTGCTCGGCAACAGGGAGCTTTATCCCTATGTCATATGACGTCAGGGCATTGTCCAGCTTCCAGGTCAATGCATAGGAGTCACCCTTGAGCTCTGACAAGTTCTCTGAAGCCGGCATTGAGCCAATCGGATAATCAAGCTCGTCAGCAGGAATGCCGTCTACGTTCATGATAACGCGATAGTGACCGGTCTGGCTCATCCGCTGCGGAATATACCGGAGATGCTCGAGCCCCCTTGAGTTATAGGCGATGTATACCTCTACCTCCTGGCCAGGCTTCATGTGGACCATCCACTTGAGGGCGTTGTTCTCAGTCTTGGCGACGTCCAGAGCGTTCTCGCCGTCAACAGTCACGACCATTTCATCAAACAGCCCTGACTTGCATGGAAGCGGAAATGCCATATGGGCTGAGGTCTCCCACTCGCTGCGGTTGATGACTTTATACTTCATCTTCCAGCTGTCGTTGTAGCCCGCGTAATTAGCGTTCCCCAGCGTCCTGGGGTTGTTTCGCACTGTAATATCTATATCCGCACTTACGATAGACTTCTGCGCCACCTCAACGTCCTTCACATCCTCCTTCATGGTGAGCACGGTCGGCATTTTTCCGTCTACGGCACTTACCGGGCAGGCTTCGTCTTTCCAGAAGGACTCCGAGAACACCCTGCCCTTCTTCTTTTCCTCATCCGGCATCTTGAGCTGGCGGGTCACCCAGGTTCGCTTCCTCGTGTGATGCACGGCCAGCTCCTTCTGCTCGTGCGGATAGCCCCACTTCATAAGCACCGCAGACCTGTTCTCTCCGGTGATCCGGCCGTGCTGAAGCGAGAAGACATTCGCCTGGAAGGCCAGCACAGTAATAAACAGGCGAACCAGCACAAAGATAAGAAGAAACTTAAAGAGTCCGGTCCCGAGCGTCACCAGAATGTTCCGCCACCCGCCCCGCTCCCTGGCCGCGGCCAAAACGCGGCGGTATGCCGGGCTCATGCTGGCAGCGAGGACAGCAACACTGAAACCTATCGCTATTGTGAGGCACAGCTTGAGGGCGCCGCTGCCAATAAACTGCCGAAGTGTATTCATCATATTCTCGTACACGCCTACCTCCCTTGTATTTGATTTACTATTTACAAGGTAAGCATGCAGAAGGAGTGAGGCAGCTTTGTGACAGCACCATGAAAAAGTGTGACAGGATTTCTACAGGCAATACAAAAAGGAGGCTCCACGGCGGTCCTCCTCTCTGTGATCTCTGTGCGGGACATCCCAGTTATGATAGGAATGCCCTCAGGCTGAGGGCAGTGTGAAGCGAATACAGGCACCGTCTTCGAGTGAGCCGTCAGCCCATATGCTTCCCTGATGGTTCTCAACGATGCTCCTGGCGATGGCCAGGCCAAGGCCGCTGCCGTAGTCGCGCGGTACGCCCTTAGGCTCCGAAGTGTAGAAGCGTTCAAAAACCTTCTCACGGTCCGCCTCCGGGATACCCGGCCCCGTGTCCCGGACAGTTGTCACGATCATTCCGTCGCTGCCCCTGGTCACGGAAAGCACCACGGAACCGGCGACCGGAGTATACCTGAACGCGTTCTCAAGCAGGTTTGAGACGACCTGCTCTATCCGCCCGGGAACGATAAGGACATCGCCTACATTTTCTTCCAGGTTTGCTTCAAACACTGCATGCTCCTGGTCGAACGTCGGCAAAAGGCGCTCGAGGGCCTCGTTCAAGTAAGAGCTGTAGTTGACACGGCTTTTTTGCCCCCTGAGGCTTTCCACATCCATTTTCGTAACCGTATTGAGCTCCCCTATCATGCGGTTCAGCCTGTTTGCCTCGTATATTATGTTTGAAAGAAATTTTTCGCGGGCCTCGGGCTTCTCAAAACCACCCGCTTCCAGTACTTCAGCCGCGCCCTTTATCGCAGTTACAGGCGTCCTAAGCTCATGCATGACCGTCGAGAGGAACTCTTTGTTATACTCATTGCGCTTTTCTATCTCCTCAGCCATGTGATGCACGGCCTTGGAGAGTTCTGCAATCTCATCCCTGCCCTTAATGCCTACCTCTAAAGGCTTGTCGCCGCGCGCGTAATCCCTTGAGGCCCTGGTAAGCAGCCTGAGCCTGAATGTGATCGTATAGGCGAATACAGCAGACACCATCGCGGCGAAGATGAGCGCCGCGATAAGGGCCGTTCGCTGATTGTCCTTCATCGCCAGGATTGCCTTCGTTATTTGACCAGTGTGGTTGGAAACGTAGCTTATGGCTATCACTTCTCCGTCATGCTTTATGGGAAGCGGAACGAAATAGAAGAGCTTCTTACCGTCGTTGGCCAGGCGCCACGCGGCCTTGTAACGGTTTCCTGTCATGGCATTTGCGATCTCGACGCGGCCCGAGAAGTCCGCGCCGACAAGGGAGTCAGGATCTGAGTCGAAAAGGACTACGCCTTCCCTGGAAAGTATCTGCAGGCGTGACTGAACCGTATCACTGTACCGCCTGATGACCCCCGCAAACTCCTCACTCTTGTCCACCGCCAGGCGCCCGTCCTGATCTATCATGCTGGCCCTGAAATGCTCGCCCAGCATTCGCGCCTGGCTTATCATTTCCTCCTCGAGCGCCTTGCTTGTAAACTCATCGAAGGACCTGACCGCGTACTTGTTGAGGAAGTATATCGGCACATACACCAGCAGGAACGTAATAAGGATCAGCTTCCAGCGAATGCTTTTCATTCCGCCCTCTCCAGGTCCCCGGCGAGTTTATAGCCAAGCCCGTGCACCGTTTCGATTGGATCCAGACCGGCCCGCACCTCGGCGAATTTCTTGCGGAGCCTCTTAACGCAGGCGTCAATACTCCTGTCGGTCACGACGTGCTCTGAATCGTATATATGGTCAATAAGCGAGTCGCGCGTGAACACCCGTGCCGGGTACCTTGCCAGGCACTCGGTGAGCCTGAACTCCGAGCGGGTAAGCTTGAGCGGCCTGCCGAAATACCTCACGCTCAAAGCGTCCCTGTCCAGCTCTATCGGGCCGTGATGGATCATGCCGTTCCTGTCGGAGCCGGTGCCTCGCGACCTGCGAAGCACGCTCTTGACCCTCGCTGCCAACTCCCGGGTGCTGAAGGGTTTGGTAACATAGTCGTCCGCCCCAAGTTCCAGCCCAAGGACCCGATCTATTTCTTCGTTCCTGGATGTAAGCATGATCACTGGGACTTCGGGCCTGATGTCCCTCATCTTCTTAAAGAGATCGAGGCCCGATATTCCCGGCAGGTTGAGGTCCAGGACCACCAGGTCCGGATTCTGGTCCTGAAACATGCGGAGCCCCGCGCCCCCGTCGCTTGCCGTAGTGACCTCAAAACAGTTCTCTTCCAATACGTATACCACTACGTCCACAATATGCTGTTCATCATCGATCACAAGTATGCGTTCAGCCATGCGCGCACTCTACTCAGTAGAAAGTCCCGTGTAAAGTGCGTCCGCGGCAATGCGGCATGGAAACGGCCCTCCCGGCCTTTACATAATGGACAGAATCTTGTAATCGCTACCACCTTGACAGATGGGAATCGCCCCTACAGACTCAGAATATGAAGATTTACCTGTGCAGCCACTGCGGTGAAACCGTTCCTCTCAGCAGCCTGGCGGAGCACCGACAGACGTGCGGGCCCGACGCTGAGCTGTCAGTAAAAGCCGACTGGCGAATGAAGTCGCGCAAGGTGTTCGGCATCATCTTCGCGATCGTGGGCCTGGCCGCACTTACAGTCGGTTCGCTCCTGATGGGCAAGGCCAGCTTCAACTCAATCGCCAAAATGCGTGCGCTGGAGCGCGTTCCGGCAACAGAGGTCCATGCCGTACTGCCCGGCGAAATCAACCTCACGGGGTCCGTCGCGAAGCTCCGCTCGCTTCTCAAAGCACCGAAGACCGGCACCCAATGCGTCTATTACAGGTACGTTGTCGAAAAGAAGACCAGGGACTCAGACGGGGACACTAAGTGGGAAACGATAACAGACGAGTCACGTTACGCTGATTTTATGCTTAAAGACGGGAGCGGCGAGATCCCCGTGCGCCCCGGCAGCAACGTCGACTTCAATGCAGACAAGTCGTTCAAGACAGAAAGCGGCAACATGCGCTACACGGAGTACCGCATCGATCCGGGTGATACCGTGTTCCTCTTCGGTTACATTGTCGCAAAGAACGGCAAGAGCGAAGTGCGGTTCGATAAGCCTGGGCACTACTCCCCAATAATTTCAGAGCGCGGCGAGGCAAGGGAGCGGGTCGGAATGGCGAGCCTTTCCGTAGGGCTCTGCTGGGGCGGGCTAGTCTGCCTGGCTTTCGCGACAGGCCTCACTGCATGGCTGCTCAGGCTTCACAGGCTGCTTGTCTACTTCGTGATCCTGTCCGTCATACTGGCAATCTATCTCTGCATACTGGGCCTTCAAATGATGAAACTGGACCTCCAGTCCGGCTCCGACAGGCTGAAGCGGCACGAAAGCGCGGCCATAGAGGTGATCAGGGAAACGCGCGGCACATCCATTCGCTGGAATGGTGATTGGAGTAAACTCGGCAGCTTTGACGCTGTTACCGGCCTCAATAAGGCTCAAAAGAAGCGCCTGAACAGGATACGCCTGGATCTCGCCGTAGCAGTAAAGAGGTTCCAGAGACAGAGGGCGGCATTCCCCGAGCGGCTTCTGGCCCCGGGCTGGGGCATTGAGATGCCCGCTGACCTGCCCATTCCTGATTCGCAGAAGGCTGAACTCGAAGCCCTTTCGGCCCAGTTCAAAGAGGCAGCGGTCCCGCCCGTCTTCGGCTGGATTGTTGTAGGTGCAGCTTTCCTGATTGGCGGCGCGACAGTCACCGGCGGCATACGTCGCGTAAGATTCAAACGCTGTATCGAGAACCTGCCTACCTCCAGGACCGCTGCCGCAGCATACGGACTGTGCGAGTTGAAAGGCATAATTGAACTCGATTCGGACGAAGAGCCTCTCAAGGGCCCGCTCACCAGCATGCCGTGCGTCCAGTACCACTATGTCGTTAAAGAGCGGCGCAGAAGCGGGAAGAAGACTACATGGGTAACAATTGTAGACGAACGGCAAAGCCGTCCTTTCCTTTGCGTCGATTCCGAAGGACGTATGAAGATCGAACCGGCGGGCGCGAAGGTATATACGGAGCACGTGTCGAGAAAGCATATGGGCAAGTGGAGATACGAGGAAACGCGCCTGGAACTGAATGACCCACTCTACGCCATCGGAGAGTGCGTCATTGATCCGGAAAAGGGCGACGAGCTCCAGCTGCAGAAACCTGACGGCGACTACCCTTTCATCATCAGCAACATGACCGAAAACAGGGTCATGAGAAAAGTTGCCGCCATCGGCGTGGTCTTCCTTAACTTCGCGTTCTCCGCCTTTCTCCTGACGGCGCTCGTGCTTTTCGGACTCTCAGGATCGTTCGCCGCAACGGACTACCTTGCATCCGCCCTCGTAACGCCCGTTTTCATGACCTTCGTGATGCTGGTCCTGCACTATAACGATCTCGTCTTCCTGCGCGAACGCGCCGATCGAAACTGGAGCAATATCGACGTCTCGCTGAAGAAGCGCCACGACCTCATACCGAACCTTGAGCAGGTCGTTAAGAGCTACATGTCACATGAGAATGAACTGCAGAAGGCAATTACCGAAATGCGCAGCACCTACGCGCAGAGCGGATCCCGAGATCCTAAGAGTATCGGGCAGTTCATGGAGGCGGAGCATGCCGCGGCGTCGCAAATGCTTGCCGTTTTCGAGAGCTATCCTGACCTGAAAGCCAATCAGACCATATCTCTGCTCATGGCCAAGATGATCGGGATGGAAAACGAAATCGCTTTCATGCGGTCGGGCTACAACCAGGCGGTGGAGACATACAACACGCGAACAGCAACTGTACCGGACGTCATATTTGCCAAGATGTTCGGATTCAAAGAGAAGCAGTTCATAAGCGCCGAGACTGAAGTCATACGCATGCCCGTAAGCGTGAGCGATATGAGCAGGCAGGCGGCTGCCGAACAGCCCCACGCACCTGTATCACAGGACGAGCCTGAGGCCGGGACTCAAGGCGCTGCGCCGACTGCCCTGCCTGAAAACACTGCGCCGACAGATCAGGAAATCCAGGAGGCCGCGGACGGACGCGCCGTCATCTACGCGCTCCTCCTTAACCCTGAAGAAGACGTTCAGAAGGCCCAGCTTGATGCTATTGCCGAGGACGAGAGCCCGGAGATGCGCGGCAAGACTGCGGGCCTGATAGAGGCCGTGGCAAAAGAGATCACTGATCCTGTAGAAAGGCTAAAGACAGCAGAACAGTGGCTGCCGAAACTAACGGCACTCAGGCCGTCTGAACACGACATATTTGTCCGCATAGTAAGGAGGCTCATGGAGCAGGACCGTAACATCAGCCTTTTCGAGTACGCGCTGAGCAAATCCATGGACCGCCGACTCGAACCTCACTTTACATCCCATGAACCGCCTCCCGTAAGGCACAGGGACCTCTCACTGATAACCGCCCAGGTTTCCCTCGTACTCTCGCGCCTGTCGCAGGCCGAAGAGGCCCCGTCCGACACTGCGCAGGCGGCATTCAACGAAGGCGTCGCCGTGCTCACTCATGAGCCCAAGTCTGACTTTGTCCTCCAGGCCCCGGGTACGTGTACCCTCGCTGCATTTGACGAAGCCGTCGACGAAATAGCGCTGGCCTCTGAAGAAGTAAGGCGCAATGTGCTTGAAGCCTGCACAAAGCTTGTCGTGATGAATGACGACTATACCTGGGACCAGGCAATGCTTGCTTCCGCCGTTGCCGACGTATTCGGGCTCGATCGTCCTAACTGGATGTAGCTGGAGAGCGGCTGATTGCCCCTAAAGCCCCAGGTCGTCGCTTATCCCCTGCATCGCATGCAGGGCCAGCTCAGCGAATTCGGAAAGCGGAATTTCTATGAGTTCGCACTCTCGTATTATATCGCGGTTAGCTGAGCGGGCAAACGCCTTCTCCTTCATGCGCTTCACAATGGATTTGGGCTTTACGCTGGCCAGCTTCCTGTCGGGATAGACCAGGGCAGTCGCGGTTATCAGCCCTGTAATGGTTTCGCCGGCGGCAAGGGCATGATGGAACCGCTCGCTGCGCTTGTCCCCATGCGCCTGCTCGTTATGCATACGTATGGCTTCGACGATTTCAGGATCAAGGCACTTGGCTTCGAGCATCTTCACAGATTCCAGGCCGTGCACATCGAGGTCCGCTTTTGTCAGCTCCACGTCCAGGTCATGAAGAAGTCCCGCCAGCCCCCACTTCTCTGCGTCTTCGCCCAGCCGCTCCGCCAGCTTCCTCATGACAGCTTCAGCGGCAAGGCAATGCTTCACCATGTTCTCATTCTTGACGTGCTCCCGCACCAATGCCAGCGCTTCATCTCTAGTCATTGCATCTCCTTGTGAATGGACTGGGGGGCAAGAGGCAGGAGAAAAAAAACTAGATTCTTATGCCCCGGCTGCCGAGGTCGCGCTTGAGCTTAAGCGCCTTCTGGCCATATTCGGTGCGGCCATAGAGGGACGCGATAGAATTGATCATTTCGCCAACTTCTTTACGCTCTGCCTGACTCATCCCCTTGACTATGTCTACCGCCCTCACTGTGCCGCCATTCTGCGCGCTGGTACCGCTCTTCTTCAGAGAACTCATCAAATAGGCCATGAATTCCCCGAATACTTCCTCCGCCTCATCGGAAATGAGCTTTGCGCCATCGCTCCCCCTCAGGTTCTGCTGAATCCCCTCGACCTTCTTTTTGGCCGTTTCGCCTTCGTCTGTATACGAGAAGAGCGAGGAAACCTGCTGGTATTCGCGCATGGCTGCAACGTAATGCTTTCTTCCTGCTTTGGAATTCGCGGACGACATCAGCCCCTCCGCGATTTGCCCGGCCTCATCACGCAGCTGGTTCAACTCCGAATCACGGGCGCCGTCGACCCTCTTGTTATACATGTCCGCGAGAACAGCGTAACTCTTTGCGGTCTCATAATCATGCTTCTCAAGCGCGTCCCTGCTCATCTTGATGTATTTCTCTACCGGCTTGCACTTAGCCGCCAGCTCAGCCGCCGCACGCTGAGACCTTTGTTCCGCCTTGCGTGCAGCTGCCTCAGGATCTCTCTCGAAAGAAATTACCGCGCCTCCGCCAGACGATGAGCCGCCCGATGATTGCGATGAACCGGACTGTTTTATGGTAACCGTCTTAGATGGGGTCCTCCGGACCGGAGGCCTCGACTTAGGAGGACATCAGCCTCCGCCCATGCAGGGGGCTGCCGCGTATCCAACCGCCGCAACTACGGCAACGGCGAGGAAAGTAAGTCTCTTACCTGCAATCATACTAATATTATTTATCAATATGTGAACCTCTGTCAACCACAATCACTCTGCCGGCTCCATTGCTTCCTCAGCCTCTGCCTTTGCGGCCGCTTCGGCTTCCTCCGCGAGGATGGCCCTGCCCTTTTCAATCATCTCATCGGTGACAGGCGGAGCCTTCATTTCCTGGAGAAATACGGAAAAATGCTGCCGTCTTACGCCGGGTGAGCGCTTCCCGCCGGGGATCGGACAGAAACCTCTCACTGCTATAATCGCCTCATCATCAAATTCCGACCACAAATCCTTTGTCAGCAAGAGGGCTACAGGCTGCCCGCCCTGGCGCTTGCCGACGCCACTGCTCCTTCCGTAGACCTTCTTCCCATTAACGTAGATATCGAAACCGTCACCGCCCTGCACATGCGACATGCCGCCGACACAGAGGCGATAGATATGACCATCCTTGAACTTTGGAAGCTTCAGCTTCGTGCGCATGATAAGCACTTCATTCTCCCACAAGGTCTTTATCGGATCACCGCAGCGGCAGAACATCTGCTGACAGGTCGACCAATGCTCCTCGGGGATCTTTCCGTCCAGCTGGCCGAACGGTGCCTTGCCCTTCTTCCAGCCCGCTTTGCCTGCGTCAAACTCGGGCTTGTACCAGTTCTGCATGCCTTCCGGATCTGTTACCTTGCGATAGCGCCAGCCGGGCTCCCATATCTTTTCCTCTTTGGGATCAAAAGAATGATACTCCCATTCGATCTCTGACAGGTCCGGCCCGAAGTCATGCCAGTCGTAATCAGTAATACCCAACCTGTTGTAAAGAGCCACCAGCTCCGGCATCTTGGGCCGCGAAGAGAAGGCCTTGCTTGACGCTTCCGCCAAAAGCAGGTCACTGTTTTTCGCCCTGTGGTCTCCGCCGGCGATATATTTAGGTATGAGTGTGTCCAGCAATATGGGCCGTAATGCTTCTTTCACTTTCGGACCGAACTTGCTCTCATCGGCAGACATGTATAGCTCTTTATGAGGAAGGGCCAGGTCCGGGTACCGCTCTTTGCTCACCTCATACAGCTTGTCAAAGCCGCCGGGCGCATTGGCAAGGTTACGAGCGACTCCCCTGATCATGTAGTCAACACATGCCGACATGTCCTGCCCGCCGGGCGCGTTGAACTGGGAGGGATACTGGCTGTATGCCTGGGCAAGAACTGACACGGCAAACTTTTGCACCTCGGGGTCGGCCTCCTGCAGTGCGGCAACGACTCCGCCCATGGGGCCGAGCGCTACGGCACGCTTATTGTCCCTGACCATTTCCCCAATAATCGGCAGGATCTTCCTGTAGAACCGCTTATCAGCCGCGATAGGGCGCGCGGCAGTTAGAGCCGCGTGGCGCAGCCACCAGTCTTCGTGCTTCATCCATTGGGCAATCCTGTCCACATACGGAGCAAGCTTGTCCGCCGGCGCAAGCCCCATGGTCTTCAGCGCTTCCATTACCACCCACCAGGATTCTTCCGGATCGGAGATCATCCCGCCAAGCAGCTCTATCGCCTCATCCGTCAGTCGATCATCTGTCGCGGCTACGCCCTTTTGCGCGCCGCCCAGGGCCTTGACGCCGGCAATGCGAGCCCGTGGATCACTGGATTTCAGCAGCCCAATAATCAGATGTTCCCTGCCATGTTTGGCGATATTGCCGGCAGCAGTGGCCCGCCCCGTGTAGTCGGGATGATGCGCATACATCAATAGCTCATCATCCGCAATGTCAGGATCAGCAAGTTTTGTGAGCATCGCCATGGCTGCGTGAGTGCGCAGCCGCTCTTTGGACATATCCTGTTTCACGCCTGGTTTATACTCGCTCGGCTCCAGGTCATAGAAAGCTTCATCGGCCTTCGTCCCCCATGGGCGGTCCGGAATGTTATACGTCTTACAATACTTCGACTTAGGCGCCCCAAAGATCCTGAGCTGCTTACGGGGGATCGTGTATATCAGCGGAATGTGATTACCCCAGGCCCTGCCGCCCTTATGACCGGTAGTGCCATAACTGACGTTTATTCCACTGGGCCAGCCAAACGCTCCATCATGCCTGCGCGCAAGCTCATACATCCAACTACGCTCCTTCATGAAGGAGCGATACATCTCAGGGCGCTTCTCATAGAGGAGTCCTGCTGCCGCGCCGCGCCAAAGCTCACCTATGCCGCCGCCAGTATGACCGTGAAACAGCCAGGATGTCGTGTAGAAGCTCTTGTTAGCATTGATGTCCCTAGCCTTCGCGTAAACCGACTTTTCGCCGTCCGGATGCAGGGAAGCTGCCGCAGCCATAGCAAAAGCCAGACCGCCGTTCTTGCCGTTATCAACACCTCCGCCCTCCGGTAGGCCGTCACCGTAAGAAACGTTGGCGTGGCCGGCATAGCGGTAGAAATGATAGAGACAGGACTGAAGCGTGTGCTCATCCACGTCCACACCACACTCCTTGGCCAGGAGAAGGAACGTAAGACAGTGAACCCCCGCCGCATTCATGTGCCCGCCGGCCATGTAGTTGTAGTTACAGCCGCCACGCCCCATCCAGCTACCGTTGTAAATTGTACTCTTCAGCTTCTCCGTTGCGGCCTTGATTCCAGGAAGAACGGACTTGTCGCCTGTTCGCAGGTAGTATTCACATACCGCTGGGCCCGAGTAGCCCATACCCCACGGATAGCCGGTAGGATTGTTCTGGCCCGTAAGCCACTTTCGCACGTGCTCCAGGTCTTCCTCCTCACCGGTGGAAAGGAGAAACAAGGCGGCGCCCTGTCCTCTCGGGCTCCTCTTCAAAAACTCAGCAAAGTTGCGGACGATCTTATGAGACTTCTCACATTTGAGCGGCCAGGTATCACTGTATTTTCCCATAACGGGAATCTTCACGATCACGGGCTCCGCTTTGGACGCGGCATCGGCCTTTACCATCATCTTAATGATACCGTCTTTGGCCTCGGCTTCTGTTATCAGGTTGCCGAGAATGATCCTTGGATCGATGTCTTTCAGGACTTTCCCATTGATGCTCTCAATGATTTGGCCCGGCTTCAGCTTGCCCGTTGCAGCTGCCGGTGATCCTGGTTCAACGCTTATCAGGTGCATGGTGAATGCAGGCTGGCGCAGCTCAAGCCCTATTCCGATCGGCCCGATATGATCGATCTTGAAGCGCGCCATATCATGGGCCGGATAGAAATGGAACCAGGGCCTTTCCTTGTAGTATGGGTCGCTGTATTCGCCCGTGAAGCTTGCCATGGCGCCGTGCGCGGCACCCAGAAGCATGATACCGGAAACCAATGCTTGAACCGACTTTCTATGCATCATTTCTCCTTCTGATTAAGGTCTGTTAGAAGCGCCAATAATAGCGCTTTTTCCGGGAAATGAAAGAGGGAAGAAACGGCTTAAAGCACCATCCGAACGCCCTGTATAAGGCGCAGCTCCTTATCAATCCGCGCCATGTCCTCACGGGACTGGACGACGGTGCTGATATTGAATGAGACGTATTTGTTCCCAGAGGACACGTTGGCCTCTTCCACTGGATCCCTGACCCCAAGCTCCATGAGAACCGTCTCGATCACGAAGTGAATATTCGGCAGGTTCTCGGCGATCACCCTGAAGTGACATGTAAGCGGAAATTCTAGAGCGTCTTCATTCATTGCCGAGAGGACGATACTTGACACGCTTGGGCTGGCTTTCGGGCCGATGCTTGGCGCACCATTCGTGATAAGCCTGATAGTTGCCTTCAAACCATACGACCTCGCTGTCACCTTCAAACGAGAGGATATGAGTGGCAATCCTGTCGAGGAACCAGCGATCGTGGCTGATGACCACCGCGCAGCCGCCAAAATTCTCCAACCCATCCTCCAGGGAGCGCAGCGTGGCTATGTCGAGATCGTTTGAAGGTTCATCAAGGAGAAGCAGGTTGCCGCCTGTCTTGAGAAGCTTTGCCAGGTGAACACGGTTCCTTTCACCGCCCGACAGCGTTCCCAGCTTCTTCTGCTGGTCTGCGCCTTTGAGGTTAAATCGCGCACAGTAGGCTCGGCTGCTCATACTTTTCCCTCCGACCTCGATCGTCTCCTCGCCGCCGCTGATTTCTTCCCACACCGTCTTGCTGTCATCCAGGTCGTCACGAAGCTGGTCGACGTAGGAGAGGTCAACGCTTTCACCGATGACAAGCTCGCCCGACGTAGGCTGCTCCTCACCCGTTATCATCCTGAAGAGTGTTGTCTTACCCGCGCCGTTGCCGCCTATAATCCCTACAATTCCGCCGCGCGGCAGTTTGAAAGAGACCTTGTCCATCAAAAGCCTGTCGCCGTAGCCCTTCGTAAGGTCCCTGGCTTCAACGACAACGTCGCCCAGGCGCCGACCGTGCGGAATCTGGATAGTCAGCTTGTCTTCCCGCGTATCGTATTCTTTTGAAGCAAGCTCCTCATAACGCTTCAGCCTGGCCTTGTTCTTCGTCAGCCGGCTTGAGGCGTTCATGCGGACCCAGTTAAGCTCCTGCTCGAGCAGCTTCTTGCGTGACGCGTTTTCCTTGGCCATGCGCTCGGACTGCGCCTGCTTCTGCTCGAGCCATGCCTCGTAATTCCCCTTGTACGGATATCCCCTGCCGCTCTCAAGCTCCAGGATCCACTCGGTGACGTTTGAAAGAAAGTACCTGTCGTGGGTTACGACTATCAGCGTACCCGCGAACCGCTTCAGGTGCTCTTCGAGCCAGGCGACGGATTCCGTGTCAAGATGGTTAGTCGGCTCGTCGAGCAGGAGAATGTCGGGTGACTGAAGAAGCAGTCGGCAAAGGGCTACGCGCCGCTTCTCACCGCCTGAAAGGACCTTCACGGGCGTATCGCCCTCAGGCAGGCGCAGGGCGTCCATTGCCATCTCAACGTGGTGATCAAGCTCCCATAGATCGTTGGCGTCTATCTCATTCTGCAGGCGGTCAAACTCATTGTTAAGCGATTCGCGCTCCTTGTCAGAGAGATCGTCACCCAACTTTCCGCAAAGCTCATCGTATCGGTCCAGTTTAGCCTGCTGCGCGGCCACTCCCTCGGCCACTATGTCCTGCACCGTGACTTCCAGGTCCAGCTGCGGCTCCTGCTCCAGATAGCCAACCGTTGCCGACTTCGCACGGTTGACACCTCCGGTGTATTCCGTGTCGAGCCCGGCCATTATGCGCAGCAAACTCGACTTGCCCGAGCCATTCGGCCCAATCACACCTATCTTTGCGCCGAAGAAGAATGCGAGTGTGATTTCATCAAGGATAACCTTGTGCCCATGTCTCTTTGTCAGCCCCTCCAGGCTGTATACGTATTCACCTGCCATCTTTCCCTCACATATCCCTAAGAACCATTTCGCACAGAGCTCACAGAGGATGATTGTCACGAGGATACTGTCGAATCTGCTGATACGCCAGATTCAACAGTCTTTGACCCTCGTCCTGGCCCGCCCTCTCAGCGGGTCAGGATAGTCAACTTTTTCTTATTCTCCGTGTCCTCTGTGCGATATATTTCCCTTCATATCGAGTCCAAAATCTCCTGCTTCTGACGTTCCAGATCAGCTATCTCCTGGCTCCAGAAATCATTCGTGCCCCATTCAGGATCAATCCGGGCAAATCCGCCGTCAGCCTTCTGGTGCGCGCACCACGCAGTGTAGTGAATATACCTCATTGCGCGCAGCGGCTCTATCAGCTTCAAGGTCCCGTAGTCAAAGCTCGTGAACGTTTCATATCCTTCCAGCAAACGGTCAAGCTCAGCGCGCGCGCGAGGCAGGCGGTCCGGAAGCATCAGCCAGAGGTCCTGGACGGCGGGACCAACGGCCATGTCGTCGAAGTCCAAGAGATGGTATCCCTCACCCGGCCTGTGCAGGATGTTTCCGCGATGGCAGTCGCCATGCAGCCGCTGGACCGGGACGTCCTCGAACAGAGGGGTAATGAGCTCTATTATACCTTCGACCGCGTCTTCATACGCGGCATCGTATTTCGGACATACTGTGCCGGAGTCCATTATGAAATCCAAATGGTCTGAAGTTGATTCGTGGGGATGCAGGCAGATCCGGTCCCTCGGCTCATTCCGGGCGCCTACAACATGCATGCGCCCAATCAGGCGGCCGAGCTGCTCCCAGTCCTTCAGCGTTGGCTCATCAAGCGGACGCCCGCCCTTCTTCGGGAATACCGCGAAACAAGTATCACCAAACTCATGCAGCAGATCGCCCTCCGGGCCCGGCATCGGGGCCACGACC
>JBFIFS010000030.1:0-20778 GCA_041602695.1 Kiritimatiellia bacterium | reverse complement strand
TTTTGAGCATGCCAAACGGCCTAAGAGACTTCCTACAGTACTTACCAAGAACGAGGTGCAGTCTGTCCTCGATAGGCTGAGCGGTACTTACGCTTTGATGGCCGGGCTTATGTATGGTGGCGGGATGCGGCTGATGGAGTGCGTGCGGCTCAGGGTAAAGGATGTCGAGTTCGAGACGGGCCAGATTATCATCCGTGACGGCAAGGGGCAGAAAGACCGCAGGACGGTGTTGCCCAGGTCATATGCGGACCGGCTTAAGGAGCATATCGCGAGTGTTAAGCGGCTTTTCGATGCTGACAAGAAGTCCGGCATGGCTGATGTGGAGATCTGGCCGGCGCTATTGCGGAAATACCCTAATATTGGCAGCGAATGGGGGTGGCAGTATGTATTTCCGGCAGCCAAGTATTCGAGGGATCCCAGGACAGGCAGGGTCAGGCGTCATCACATTAATGAGCGCTATCTACAGCAGTTGGTGAAGAAGGCGGCAGGTGATGCTGGGATCACGAAGCGGGTGACTACCCATGCTTTGCGCCATTCATTTGCGACGCATCTCCTGGAGGCCGGTTACGATATCAGGACTGTGCAGGAGCTGCTTGGGCACAGTGATGTTTCGACCACTATGATTTACACCCATGTTCTGAATCGCCCTGGCATGTCGGTCAAGAGTCCCGCTGATGTATAGGAGGGGGAGAGGGGACGTTTAGACAGAATTAACAAAAAGGGAAGAAATGGGATGGGGAAATTGGGGATCCGTGCGTCGCTCTTGCGAGCTATGCAGGACAGGTAGAACTGATGGCGGCACAGATCTCGCGCGTGGCGCAAGCTCAGGCCGCGTGTGATGGGAGCGGGGTTGGGCAGGCATTTATTGTGTTCATATGCATGTGAGCGGAACAGCGGGGCTGCACGGTGATCTGCTCGCCCATTGATTCAGCATGATTCTCCCGCATTCTGTCTCAAAGAGGAAAGTCAGGCGCTCACAGAGCGCAGGGAGAGCAAGGAGATTAGAGCTGGAAGAAGAGGTGAGCGTTTGAGGGGATCTGGCGCTCGTTGATGGTGCTTCCGGCTCTGAGGGTTCCGTCTTTCAGTAGGTAGAATGTGGTGGGGAAGTTCCAGCGTTTGCCGCAGATGTCGAAGGCGCTCTTCTTGGCGGTAACTCGGCCTCCGTAGGTGTAGCCGACAAGGACCTTGGTGCCGGCGGGCATGTTGTTGAAGTCTTTGGCGGTAAGCTTGTCACCTGTCTTATAAGAGCCGTCGGTGAAGAAGTAGTAAGTTGTCTTGGCGTTGTATTCGTCGCCGGCTATGTCGCGGGCGAACGCGTTCTTGCCGATCTCCTGGACGCCTTCGGCAGTTTCCGGGCAGGTAGGGCAAAGCTGCACCTTGGTGCCGGCGGGCATGCTTTTCCAGTCGCGAATCTCATTGCCTTTTTTGGTGGTGCCGTCGGGGAAGATGTAAGTTGTGTTCCTGCTGTTATACTGGTCGCGCGCGATGTCCCACGCGGAGCGGCCTTTGGCTATAACGTTCTCTGACCCGCCTGAACCTGCCGTGGGCGTGTAAGTGACCTTCTCCCTGCTGTAGAGGACTTTCGCCAGGTAGGGGTCGGCGTTGACGAGGCGCCCGGCTTTAACGTCGGGGTCATATGAAGGCTTCCTTGTGAGGTCTATCTTTGCGCGGACGGGGTCGCGGGCGAACTGCATTGCGCACCGTTTTCTGCCGCGATGCGATTTTGGGTGCCACCGGTTCGGCGCCCCGTATGCGACCATTGAGTGCGTAAGCACTTTTTCGTCCGGGATCTTGTATATCTTCTGCAGGGCTGAAACGAGCTCGCGCAGTGCGCTGTATTGGGCGGCGGTGATGCTCTTGTTGTAGTAGCCTACGACCTCGATGCCTATCGAGTAATCATCGATGCTGGTCCTGCCCGCCCACATGCTGCGCCCGCAGTGGAATGCTACGCGGTCGCGGCTGACAACGCGGTATATCTTGCCGTTTGTGTCGACGAAGTAGTGGCACTCGCCGTTTGCCCACACTTTCCTGAGTGAACCCTTGGCAGATCCTTCTGTGGTGTGCAGTATAATAAAGTAGGTGTCGCGCCGGCGCGGGCGTTCGGAGTTCCGAGGGCTGTAGTGGTCTACGAATGTTGCCGCGTGGGAGCAAGCAGCTATGCCGATAATGGCTGCCGTCAGGAAATATCGCATTCTTTGCTTACTCAAGAAAACCACATATACCTCAATTTGATGGTCTGGGAAAAATAATCTAGCCAAAATGCCTTCATATGGCAATCAGTCATCCTTGCTGCTGTCAGGGCTGCTTTGTGAAGAAGTATGAAGCTGTGTAGGCCAGCAGGGAAAAGGCGATATAGCCCCAGTTGGCCCGCCGCGTCTTCTTTTCGTCATCGCGCGCGTGGGTGAGATCGATCACGGCCTGCCTGAGCAGGAACGTATAGAGAACGAAGTAGAGAAAAGGGATGACGTGTATGTGAATGGGGAAGTCGGAAATGTCCTTGTCGAACAGGGAGAGGATCCAGCCGATTTGCGTGTATATGCCTGCCAGCCCAAGCAGTGCGTTAATGAACATCCACTTCACTTCGTCGCGTCCGAACATCGTGAAATAGAAGATCGTATAGATCAGTATCGCGAAGCCGCCGTGCATATAGAGAAAGAGTGTGTCGGGCCGTCTTTCGCCGTAGGCCATCAGGAAGCCCGAGCCTCCGAATACCAGCATGTGCAGCATGAAGAATGGGTATGCCTTGTGCCATGGGATGAAGTCGCCTTTTTTGTAATGCTTATTCCCGATCGTCAGGCTGCCGTGGATCCTCATGCGTCTGGCCCGTCGGATGTCCTGACGACTCCGTCGTCGTGGGTGGGCGAGATTGAACGCCCTGGCTCTACGATCAGGAAGTCGTCGTCCCAGTCGCCGCGCGTGAGTCTTTGCAGCAGTGTCAGTGAGCCTTTGACGAGGTCGAAGGTCCATTCCTTTTCTTCGGCCTCCTTTCGGGACTGTTCTATGAACGGCTCTTCGCCGTCGACGCCCATCTGGATAAACGCGAGCCGGCTGTAGTGCTCTACGCCGCTGCCCATGGTTTCCTGGATGTATTTCGCGTTGTCTTCGCCGTATTTCTCGACGAGTTCTTCGTATGCCATGAAGAGGCCGAGCTTCTGCTGGATTGTTTCGTCGCCGGCGCCGTCGGCGCTTTCGTGTTCGATCCAGCCTGTGGTTCTGTAGTAGGTGCCGGGGTTGTTGTCGAATTCCTGTTTGTATTCCGCGCGGCCGCCGAGGAAGAGCGTGATGCAGTCGTGTGCGCGCGGGACGACGAGTTTGGTGTTGTTGGCCTTGAGCCCGCTGATGCCGTTGTTGCAGAGGCCGTACACGAGGAGGATTGCGTCGAATGCCTGTGCCGGGACTGCGTCGACTTCCGCCTGCATGCGGGCGAGCATCTTGTCCTGCCCGAGGTCGTGGAGGCCTTTGGGCAGGTAGGTGATGTCGAGCTGGTGTGCGCAATCTTTTGAGAGTTGTTCGAGCTCCCGGGTAAAGACTTCGCAGGCGAGTACTTTGAATTTCATGGAGTGGTTAGATAGCATGCTTGAGCGTAGTTTTCAACTTTTGAGAGTTCTTGAGAGTTTTTTGAGTGTTAGTTGCTGCCTGTGGCAGAATGTGTGCATTTTAGTGAAGAATCCATCCCGTGATCTCCCGCAACCTTCGCAGTTGCTGGATCTTGCCGGTACACTTGTACACGCCAAGATCCAGGCGCCCGCGAATCTGTCAGAAGCTTACGAGATAATTCTTCACCAGAAGGAAAATGCACACATTGCTGTTCACCGCCCGGCAAAGCTCCTGCGTAGCGGACCGGGTGAACAGGGAGGAAAAAGGGGGGGAGTGGGGAGTGGGCGCATTTCCGCTACGCTCCCCGGCACGCCGGGGCAATTGCCCTTCGGGCTGCGCTGCGGACCATACTTCGCTCTTGAGCTACGCTAGGCGAGCCGGACAGCAGAATGCTGTCCCTCCCGTGAAGGCGAATCGCGTTTTGCCGGGCTCGCCGTGCATAGCTCGAAGGAACTACGCATGGGGGCGGCTATGCGATGGCTGTTCTTAAGTCCTTACGTCTGAACACTGACTCCTGACTAATGGCGTCAGCCCCTGGAGCGTTCGAGAAGGAGCATCATAAGGAGGCTGAGCAGGATCCGTGTCTCAGTCTGGGGATCCATCTCTTCGAGTTTCTCGATCTCGAACTTTCCTTCGAAGAAGGCGGGCAACTTCTTGAGCTTCATCACAGTCTTTCCCGATGTGTCAGTGACGAGGTATACCGGGTGGAAGACGTAGCCCGCGAAAAAGCCGATGACGGGGATGTCCCCGAAGATGGCGTCCATGACTTTGACCCAGGGGTTTTCTTCCTGGATTGTCATTACGGCCTCTTCGCCGGACTCAAAGATGTCGTAATGCGATTTCCAGAGCGACTTCATGCCGCGTCTCTTAACGGCGCCGAGCGGCGCGCCCGAGGCGTCGATAAAATTGTATTTGGCTGAAAAGTCAATCACCCGGTCGGCTTTGATGGTGAAGAGCTGGCGTGTCCGTTCCTTGTCGGCGAATACCTGGACCTCTTCTTTCAGCTTAAGCATCTTCATCCTGACATACATGGCCAGCTGTCCGGATGCCTCCGTCACCGAGAGTTGGCGCGCCAGTGCGAGGATCTTGAACGTAATATTGAGTGGATACTGCATGCGTTTCCTCCTTTTTCGGAAGTTTTGCAGAATCATGCGCGCCGCGCACGCGAAAAAAGGGACGTCTCGCACAGAGAGCACAGAGGCATCAGAGAGGGTTGGCGAACGGCAGATTCCAGGCAGAATGAATGGAATGAGGGACGGCATCTTGTTCCTGTGTCTTGTCAATCTGCCTAAAAAGCTGCGCAGATGAGGAATGCTTGCCAGTCGGGCGGGGTAGATGGTAATAATTACGTTTTGAGAGGTTTTTGATGGGATACGAAGTTTTAGCTAGAAAATGGCGCCCCCAGGTGTTCGAGGACGTAGTGGGGCAGAAGCACGTTACTGATACGCTCAGCAACGCGATATCGAGTGACAGGCTGGCGCACGCGTACCTGTTTGTGGGTTCACGCGGCATAGGAAAGACCTCCATAGCCCGAATTTTTGCGAAGGCCCTGAATTGCGAAAATGGCCCAACGGTAAAGCCGTGCGGGAAGTGCGATTCGTGTGTGGAAATAGCTGCCGGCACCAACCTCGACGTCATGGAAATCGATGGTGCGTCAAACAACGGCGTTGAGCAGGTCCGCGATCTGCGCGATTCGGTCATGTACGCGCCGGCACGCGGCAAGTTCAAGATCTACATCATTGATGAAGTACACATGCTTTCAAATGCCGCGTTTAACGCGCTCCTGAAGACGCTCGAAGAGCCGCCGGCGCATGTGAAGTTCTTCTTCGCGACGACGGAGCCGGACAAGATACTGACTACGATTATCTCGCGATGCCAGCGGTTTGACCTTAAACGGATTCCGGTGACGGAGATCGTTGAGCGGCTCGAGGTGATTGCCAAGTCTGAGAAGGTCAAGATAAGTGATGACGCGCTCATCGCGGTGGCGCGCGGCGCTGAAGGCGGCCTTCGAGACGCTGAGTCCGCGCTTGATCAGCTCATAGCCTTCCGTGGCAATAAGATTGATGAGGAAGACGTGCTGTCCGTGTTTGGGCTTGTATCAAGGTCAGGGCTCGAGCAGCTCGCCGAGGGTGTGCTTAAAGGGGATCTTAAGGCCATCATCAAGCTGGTCGGCGAGTTTGACGCGGCCGGCAAGGACCTCAGCCGCCTCGTCGCAGAGCTTGTGGAGCATTTCAGGAACCTTCTGATCGCGCTTAACGTGGATGACATCGACGAGGTAATGGAGACGACGGCCGGGCAAAAGAAGGTGATCCAGGCGCAGGTCGGGATGACGGACACAGCGCGGCTCCTGCGGGTGATGGGCGTGCTTACGCAGGCCGCGGACAGGATGAAGTTCGCGCTCTCGCAAAAGACCCTTCTCGAAACGGCCCTTATCAGGGCCGGGCGTGTCGCGACAGTCGTGTCGATCGAAGAGGTGATGCGCGAGATCAGGGCACTCCAGGGCGGCGGTGGCCCAGAACTTAAAAAAAAAGTTGAGCCGATAGCGCAGGCCGAAGAGGAGCGCGCAGAACCTGAAGCGGAGGCGGCCCCGGCCAAAGCAGCGACTAAACCCACTAACCCCGTCAAACCCGCACCAGAGAAGCCGTCTTCAGGAATCACTGTCTCCGATATTCTCGAGAAATGGCACGCCATTGTGGAGAAGGTAGGCCAGATTTCCGTTGCGGCCCGCGGCAGCTTGTCGGACGCGCGTCCGGTGAGGATAGAGGGCAGTACGGTGGTTATAGGCTTTGACCCTGATTTTTCCCATGAGATCGACAGGTTCAAGAACCTGCGGAACCGTAAGGCGGTTGAGAAGGCGCTGGAGCGGGAGCTCGAACAGAAGCTGGATGTTAAGTTTGAGGTCTCCAAGGACATCGAATACGCCCCCGAGAAGAAGCCTGCTAAAGCAAAGGAAGGCAAGGAGCCGGGGAAGCCCATGGCGATGAATAAGAAGTCGGAGCTGATCTCCGATCCGGCAGTGCAGAAGGCGATGGAGATGTTCGATGGTAACATTATGGAGGTCAGGGAGTAGGTGGGAGAAGTTATCAGTGACCAGTGATCAGTTTTCAGTAATCAATTGTCGATAGGTATTTGGTAACAAGACAAAGAAGGATGAAGAAGTAATGGCGAAGATGTTTGAGATGATGAAGCAGGTCAAGCAGATGAAGAAGATGCAGAAGGACCTGAAGAAGAAGGAAGTAGAGATTTCCAATAACGAGAAGACGATAACGGTCGTGGCCCGTGGCGACATGACGATCAAGAGCATAAAGATCGCGCCCGAGGCGATTGACGCGTCGAAGCCGGACCGCCTGGAGAAGGCGCTGGTTTCTACGGTTAACAGCGCAATGGATTCAGCTAAGAAGGCCGCTGCAAACGACATGGCCAAGCTGACCGAAGGCATGGGGCTTGGCGGGCTGATGGGCGGCATGTAAGAAAGGATGAATTCTGAAGTCGGAGGTCTGAAGAGCCGCTGAGGCAGGTTTTTCTTCAGATTTCAGGTTTCAGAAATCAGATTTGTTTTTCGCATGGATGCTTTCGAGAAACTTGTTAAAGCACTCCGTCGCTTGCCGGGTGTCGGAAAGCGCTCCGCGGAACGTATGGCGCTTCGGATCGTCAGGGAGCCTGACGGGCTACTCAAGGACATGTCAGACGCCCTGCGCGAAGCTGGAAGTGTCCTTACAGGCTGTTCGCGGTGCGGAAGCCTCACGGCAAAGGAAAAGGACCCTTGCGACCTCTGTACAAGTGCTTCCCGCGACGGCGAGGTGATTTGCGTTGTTGAGGAGCCCGACGACATTGCCGTCATCGAGAACTCAGGCGGGTACCGGGGCAGGTACCACGCTCTCATGGGCAAGCTCTCGCCTATAAAGGGGAGGGGTCCCGAGGACCTTCGCATACGGTCGCTCGTGGAACGGGTGAAGGGCGAAGGGATCAAGGAGGTCGTGCTGGCCCTGAGTACCGATGTCGAGGGTGACTCGACGGCCCATTTCATTGCAGAGGTGCTTGAGGACAAGGGCGTAAAGGTGAGCAGGCTCGCGTTTGGTCTTCCGGCCGGCAGCGGTATTCGCTATTCGGACCCCGTGACACTGTCGCGCGCGATCAAGGGCAGGCAGGGGTTGTAGGGAAGTATTCAGTAATCAGTGGTTTCGGGTCGCTCTACGAGCTTCAGTCTTCGCTCTGACGAGCTGCTTCGGACACGGGTGCAGGGCAAGTCAGTTGTCAGTGTTGAATAGCAGGCTGTATAGAAGGAACGATGATTTCGGAGAGTATAGAGAAGGTGCAGGAGCGGCTGGCGGGTGCTTGCGCGCGTGCCGGGCGTTCAGTTGATGAGGTCCGGCTGGTTGCCGTAACCAAGAAGGTGGAGCCGGCGCGGGTGGCGGAGGCTTTTGAGTGCGGCCTTCATGTGATGGGCGAGAACCGTGTGCAGGAGGCGAAGCAGAAGATCTCAATGTGCCCCGGCGGCATCGAGTGGCACATGATAGGCCACTTGCAGACCAACAAGGTGAAGGATGCCGTACGCATGTTTACAATGGTCCATTCCGTTGACAGCCTGAAGCTGCTTGAGTGCATAGACAGGGAGTCGGGCAGCGCGGGGGTGGTGATGCCCGTATGCCTGGAGGTCAATGTTTCGGGGGAAAGCAGTAAATTCGGCATGCCGCCCGAAGATTTGGGGGATGTTCTTAAAGCTGGAACTAAGCTTATGAATGTTGATATTGTGGGGTTGATGACCATGCCGCCTTTTACGGAAGATCCGGAGGATGCAAGGCCATTCCTGAGGAGGCTCAGGGAAATAAGGGACAGGGCCAGGGAGGAAGAGGGCTTTGAACTGCCTGAACTCTCAATGGGCATGTCCAATGATTTTGAAGTGGCGATCGAAGAGGGGTCGACCATGGTTAGGGTTGGGAGCGATATTTTTGGTAGACGCTAAAGGGAACTAAATGGCTAGAGATAAAAACATGAGAATTACAACACCTGACGGCGAAAGCTCAGGCGGCGGATTCAAGCGGTTCGTCATAACAGTGCTCATAATAGTGATCATTCTGTACGTGGGCGCGTTTTTCGGTTTGCGAACGGCGGGCGCTCGCTCGCTAGTGGACAGCTCCCTGGAGAAACGGCTGGGAATGGAAGTGGAAATTGGCGAGACAAAGCTCGCTTTCCCGCTGGGGGTGCGCATGCTTACGGTAAAGGCAGGGGACCCGGGTGAGAACCTTCCGGGCTTTCTGGCGCGGGAGCTGTGCATAAACTTCCTTCCCCTGACCGGCACCAAAGTCAGCGCAAGCGGAGTTGAGATGGTTGTGGCCAAGCAGGACGATGGCAGCTGGGCGCCCCGGTTCTTCAGCCGCTTGGGCGATTTGCCGGCGCGCCAGATGGCGGATGTCTCGGAGGTCACGAAGAGTTTCAGGGACAAAGTCGCGATCGATGTGGACGGCGCGCTGATCAAGTGGGTCGATGCGGACGGCAGTATCACCGTTCTCATGGAAGGTGTCGATTTTCAGATGCAGCCTGTAGCACTTCCGGGGCGGGACATGCTCCATTACAGGCTCGCGATCTTTAAGTACAGCTCTGACTTGGTTGGAGGCGGCAGCGGTCATGACATAGTCCGCGAATGGCTGTCGGGCCCGGACGCCGATTACGTGGAGGTGAGCTCCCAGGGGGACATGCCCGCCGGCGAAGTTGCGCCCGACGTGGAGGTCATGGAGATAGAAGATGAGTCCAACTAAAGCCAAGCGGCTGCTGGCGCGGTTCAAAAAGAAGCGGATCGTCGTCGTGGGTGATCTCATCCTGGACCGCTACGTCACGGGAAAGGTGGGCAGGATTTCTCCCGAGGCGCCTGTTCCTGTTGTTAACGTGGAGGGCGACAGGGCCCTGCCGGGCGGCGCTGCAAATGTCGCCCTGAATATCCAGACTCTGGGCGGCAACGCCGCCATCGTGGGCGTTGCCGGCAATGACAGCGAGGGGCACGAGCTGGTTTCGATACTTAAGGCCGAAGGCATCAATACCGACGGGGTCATGCACAGTGACCTGGTCCGTACGTCGGTGAAGACGAGGGTCATGGCGGAGCGCCAGCAGATTGTGAGGGTAGACCGCGAGAACACGCCGGCGCAGGTCAGCGGCGCCCTGAGGGCGTTCTCGCGAAGGCTTGAGGGTGCGATAGGAGATGACGCTGATGCCGTAATTATCGATGATTACGGGAAGGGTGTAATAACGCAGGGCGTAATCAATGCTATAATGCGCATCTGTAAAAAGAAGAAGGTGCCGGTCGGGTTTGATCCCAAGTATAACCGCAAGCTGCATTTAAGTGGGCTTACTCTGGCGACCCCTAACCTTAAGGAAGCCCTTTTCAATGCAGGCATGGAAGACATGGCGGTGATCGGTGATCTCACCAGGAACCGGGTGCTGAAGAAGGCCGGGCGTACTCTTTCCCGCAAGTGGGGCGTGGAGATGCTGATGATTACGCTCGGCGGCCAGGGTCTTTATCTCCTGCCCAGGAAGGGCGCGCCGACTGTGATACCCGCGGTCGCGAGGGAAGTTTTCGACGTGTCCGGCGCCGGTGATACTGTGATCGCCTCGTCGATTCTGGCCATAGCCTCGGGAGCAAGTTTCAAGGAGGCAGCTGAGCTTGCCAATGTAGTTGCCGGCATTGTCGTCGGTAAAGTCGGCACCGCCGTATGCACTCCGGACGAAATACTGGAGAGCATTTCCTGATGGGCGCGCTGGGTGTAATACCGGCCCGCTACGCCTCGACCCGTTTCCCGGGAAAGAGCATAGCGGAGATCTGCGGCAAGCCGCTCATCTGCTGGGTCGTGGAGAACGCGCTGAAGGCCGAACGGCTTGATGAAATCGTCGTTGCGACGGACGATAACCGCATCGTCGAAGCCGTAAAGGGGCTCGATGTGAGGGCGGTCATGACCAGGGAGGACCATCAGTCGGGAACCGACCGCATTGCTGAGGCAGTTGAGGGGACTGACGCGGAAGTGGTGGTAAATATCCAGGGCGACGAACCTCTGATAGACCCGCGCCTCATTGATGAGCTTGCAGGCGTGCTGCAGGAGGACAGTGAATTCGATATGGCCACTGCCGCGGCTGTCATTGACGATGTGCAGATGCTTGGCAGGCCGCAGGTTGTCAAAGTCGTCTGTGACACGAACAGAAAAGCTTTATATTTCTCGCGCTCAGTGATTCCGCATATCAGGGACGGAGTAATTGAAGAGAACCTGGACCTGTACAGAAGGCACATAGGCATATATGCTTATCGCAGGGAGTTTCTGCTGCGCATGGTTGCCGAGCCGCCATGCGCCCTTGAAAAGGCGGAGAAGCTTGAACAGCTGCGGGCGCTGCATATAGGCGGCAGGATTGCGGTGCTTGATACGGAGGAGTCCGGCATTGGTGTGGACACGCCGGACGATGCGGCCATCGTGGAGAATGAGTTGAGGGCGAGGCTGGGTTGACTTTTCGGAACGCACAGATTCCAGGGGACAGGGGGTAAGCAATGAAGACAGTAAATGTCAGGATAGGAAGAGTTTCTTTTGGTGGCAAGAAGCTGGCCGTGATAGCCGGCCCTTGCGTCATCGAGAGCCGCAGGTCCTGCCTGGATCTTGCGGCCAGGCTTAAGGCTATTACAAGGAAAGCGGGAGTGGGCTTTGTTTTCAAAGCGTCTTTCGACAAGGCAAACCGCTCTTCCATAAAATCTTATCGCGGCCCCGGCCTGGACAAAGGGCTGGATATCCTGGCAGCGGTAAAGGACGAGGTAGGGGTTCCCGTGATTACTGATGTGCACGAAGTGTCCCAGGTCGAAGCTGTCGCCCGCAGGGTTGACGCGCTGCAGATACCGGCTTTTCTCTGCCGCCAGACGGACCTGCTGGTCGCGGCCGGGCAGACCGGGAAGCCGGTCAATGTCAAGAAAGGCCAGTTCCTCGCTCCTGAGGACATGGAGAATGTCGTCCGGAAGCTGGAGAGCACGGGTAACCGCAGAATCATGCTTACTGAGCGCGGTTCCAGTTTCGGCTACAATAATCTCGTTGCCGACATGCGCAGTATTGTGATCATGAGGGAATTCGGGTATCCGGTTATAATCGATTCTACCCACAGCGTCCAGAGGCCCGGCGGGCTTGGTGACAAGAGCGGCGGTGACTCGGAGCTCGCTCCTTACATCGCGCGCGCGGCTGTTGCTGTAGGATGCGATGGCGTTTTTGTGGAGACCCACACGAAGCCCGGCAAAGCTCTTTCTGATGGTGCCAACATGGTGCCTGTTTCCGAAATGGGCGCTCTGCTCAAGACGCTCAAAAAGATAAAGGGGGTCGTCTCATGATGCGCTTTCGCCTGGTCATAGCGAGTTTGCTTCTTGCGGCACTGGCCTGCATCGTAATCGGGCAGGAAGGCCAGACCATAGGACTGAAGGGGCTGAAGGTCCCCCTGGAGTATTACCCCGACGGCTCCCTGAAGGCGGTGCTGAAGGCGGCTTTATCCACTGTCGATTCCACTGGCCTTAAGATCAGGGGAGAAGACCTGCGCTATGAGACTTATATGCAGGGCGGCAGTACGGACGTGGTCATAACTGCGGAGAACTGCCTGTACGACAAGGCCAAGGGCCACGCTGAGTCGAAGGAGAAGGTAAGGCTCGAGAAGAAGAATGTGGTCATTACGGGCAAGGGTTTTACACTTGATTCAAAGAAAGAGATGATTTCGCTGCATTCAGATGTTGTGGTGGAGTTTGATAAGGGGCTGATGGCTCGGGAGAAGAAGAAATGAAGATGCGGATGGTGTTTGCAGCGATTTTACTCGGCGGGGTTGCGATTGGTTCGCAGCCTGAGCAGGGCAGTACGAAGATAACCTCTGACCGGCTGGATTTTGATTACAAGCGTATGGTTGCCGCGTTCTCCGGCAATGTTGTCGCGGTCGATCCGGAGGTAAAGATCACCACGGACAAGCTCACTGTAGCCTTTGGGGACGATCAGCAGGTGAAGCTGGTGACCTGCAATGGGAATGTTAAAATCTGGTACCAGGACAAGACGGCGTCCGCGGACCGCGCGGTCTACCAGTCGAGAAAAGGCGAGGTCGAACTGCTGGGCAACGCCAAGCTGACCCGTGCGGGCGACACGGTGCAGGGCGACAGGATTGTCTTTAACCTTCACGACGAAACTATGATTTGCGAGCCGGGGTTTTTGATTGTTACGCCGGGCGATAAGGATGATAATGGTCTAAAGAAGAGGCTGGCGCCGTCCGGCGGGAGATAGGGCAGGGAAACAGGGCAGGCTTTAGTATGCAGAACGAGATGGAATTCGGCGGATCGGCAGGGGACCTGCTGGTTGAGCTGGATAACATAGTTAAGGTGTATAAGGGGCGGACGGTCGTCGACAGGGTGAGCATGAATGTTCGTCCGGGCGAAATCGTCGGTCTGCTTGGGCCAAACGGAGCCGGCAAGACCACTACTTTCTATTCGGTCATAGGCCTCATCAAGCCTGACGGCGGGACCGTCAAATTCAAGGGGAATGACGTAACGAAGCTTCCGATGTTCAAGCGGGCCCGGCTGGGAATGGGATATCTCGCCCAGGAACCTTCAGTGTTCCGCAAGCTCAGCGTTTCTGAAAATGTCATGGCTGTGCTTGAGACGCTCGAAATGAGCCAGCAGGAGCGGATCGCAAGGCATGACACGCTGCTTGAGGACCTTGCTCTTTCAAAGCTCTCCGGCCAGAAGGCCTATACTTTAAGCGGCGGTGAGCGCAGGAAGCTCGAGATAACGCGTGCGCTGGTATCGAACCCGGACATTATCATGCTCGACGAGCCGTTCAGCGGCGTTGATCCGCTTGCCGTGAATGATATACAGGAGATTATCAGGGGGCTGGCGAAGCGCGGACTGGGCATTCTTATTACGGACCACAATGTCCGTGAAACCCTTGCGGTTGTAGACCGGGCCTATTTGCTTTATGAGGGAAAAGTGTTGAGGGAGGGCGCGAGTGAGTTTTTGATTAATGATGAAATGAGCCGGGAGCTGTATCTCGGCAAGCAGTTTTCTATGTAGGACGACAGAAGGAGGACGACATGTCTATAGAGATCACAGCCAGACACATGAATATAGGAGAAGAAACCCAGGAATACGCCCGCGAGAAGGCCGAACGGCTGCTGGCGGATTTTCCTCGAGTTGAGCATATTCATGTGATACTTGATCACCAGAAGCATATTTACATTGCGGAAGTTGTAGTTCAGGGAAGAAACCACATCAGGATCGAAGCTGAGGAGAGTTCTGATGATGTGATCGCTTCGCTCGACAAGGCAGTTGACCGGGCTGAACGCCAGCTGCGCAAGGAGCGTGACAAGGTACAGGACCACAGGGGTAAATAGCCTGTTTTCCGGAGGGGTTATGGATTCATCTCAAAAAAGGACAATCAATGTTGAGCGGTTTCTCGTTGCCGCGGGCGGCGATCTTGGGCTGGAGCTGGTTGCAGGTAAGGCTGGCCTCAAGAAGAACATCACTGAGGCCGCGCTCAACAGGCCCGGCCTGGCCCTGACGGGCTTCTTTGAATACTTTGCCAACAAGCGCATACAGGTTCTCGGCTGGGCGGAGCACGCTTATCTATCGTCGCTTACTGCGACTGAGCGCAAGAAGCGACTGAAGGCGTTTTTCGCGCAGAAGATTCCTTGCGTGGTTGTTGCGCGCAATAAGAAGGTGTTTCCTGAGGTAATGGAGCTTTCGGAGAAGTATAAAGTGGCCGTCCTCAAGAGCTCCATGATCACAAAGCATTTTATCAACGCCGCGACCATCGTCATGGAGAACCTGATGGCGCCCCAGGTCAAAGTGCAGGGGACCATGGTTGAGATCATGGGGATTGGCGTCCTGATCGAGGGCAAGCCGGGCATGGGCAAGAGCGAGGCGGCCCTTGGGCTCGTGCGCCGCGGGCACGCGCTGGTGTCGGACGACATAACGTCGCTCAGGCTCGACAGCTCGGGTAACATCATAGCTTCACCGGTTGCGATCACCAGATATCACCTTGAGATCCGCGGTCTGGGCATAATTCATGTTCCCAGCCTTTTCGGCGTTGCTTCAGTGCGTGAAGAGAAAAGGCTCGACCTGGTTGCTTCCCTGTGCAAACCCGGAACGAGGGACGAAGAGGACAGGAGCGGCGAGAAGCTCATGAGGCGTGAGTTCATGGGCGTGGAGGTGCCGCAGCTGTTTCTTCCGGTCGCGCCTGGCAGGGACCTGACTAATATCGTTGAGACCGCGGCGTTGGACTTCAAGCTGAGGCGGCTTGGTCATGATGCAGTAAAGGAGCTCGACGCAAAACTCATGAGCATGATGGCGGGAGGTAAGGCCAGCGAGTAGGTCGGCGAAGTTATGACAAGGGAACTAAAGATTCAGAACCAGTACGGGATCCACGCACGGCCCGCGGCGTTGTTTGTCAAGACCGCCTCGCGATACGATTGTGATATCACAGTCGAAAAGGACGGAAACGCAGTGTCCGGCAAGAGCATTATGGGACTCATGACCCTGGAGGCCTCATTCGGGACAGTACTCAAGGTTTCGGCCGACGGGCCTGACGCCGAGGAAGCCCTGGACGAACTTCAGGCCCTGATAGACGGTAAATTTGACGAAGACTAAGGGCGTGCTGTGAGCGTACCGCAGAAAAAGAAAGAGCAGATGCTACGGGGAATCGGAGTGTCGCCTGGCGTAGTGATGGGGCAGGCGTTTGTTCTTTCAGCGAGCGGGATCCACATCGAGGACCGCACCATAGCGGATGGTGAAGCGGCTGTTGAGATAGCGCGTTTTGAGGAGGCCCTTATCGAGACACGCGGTCAGCTCAAGGCAATTCAGAGGGACCTCGAAAAGCGCGCTGGGATTGGTGACGCCAGCATTCTGGATGCCCACCTGATGGTGCTCGATGACCGGTCTTTCATCGAAGAAGTAATCGTCGGCATAAAGAAGACGCTCCGAAACGCTGAGTCCGTTGTCAAAGAGGTTTCAGAAAAATACGCAGCAGTCCTGGCAGGGGTCCAGGACGATTACCTCCGGGAGCGCGTGGCCGACGTAAAGGACGTGGCCCGGCGCATCCTTAGAAACCTGGTCGGTGTGCAGGACTCAACGCTGGCCGACGTAAAGCACAGGCATATCGTGATTGCCCCGGACCTGGCGCCGTCTGAAACCGCGTCTATGCGGCGCGACTTGGTCCTGGGGTTTGCGACTGACCTCGGCAGCCCGACTTCGCATACCGCTGTCATGGCCAGGGCACTGGAGATTCCGGCGGTTGTGGGGCTCCGTGAAGTTACTTCAATTGTAAGGACCGGCGATGAGGTGCTTATCGACGGCAATAAAGGTGTCTTCATTGTTAATCCTTCAGATGAGCAGCTGGAGAAGTACGGCAAGGTTGCCGAGGCGCGCGCGACGATCCAGGAGGAATTGACAAGCCTCAAACACGAGCCCGCGGAGACGAAAGACGGCAAAACGATTGTGCTTTCAGCCAACGTGGAGGGCGTAGACGAAGTAGATGCTCTTATCGAATACGGAGCCAACGGCATAGGCCTGTTCAGGTCGGAGTATCTGTATCTTTCCAAAGACAAGATCGTCAGCGAGGAGGAGCAGACTGAAGTCTACACGGAAGTGGCCGCAAGGCTGGCGCCGGCCCCGGTCATCATAAGGACACTGGACCTCGGCGGAGACAAGTATTTGCCGGACGCCCATCTGCCCAAGGAGGCAAATCCGTTCCTCGGCTGCAGGTCCATAAGGCTTTCACTTATGTATCCCGAGCATTTCAAGGCGCAGCTGAGGGCCATACTTCGGGCCAGCGTAAATAAGAATGTTAAGCTCATGTATCCCATGATCAGCAGTGTCGGCGAGGTCGACAAAGCGAACAAGATCCTGCAGGAGGCGATGGAAGACCTCGATAAGGGAGGCGTCGCTTACGACAAGGATATAGATATCGGCATGATGGTCGAAATTCCGGCGGCCGCGCTCAATGCGGACGCCCTCGCCAAGAAGGTGGACTTCTTCAGTATCGGCACAAATGACCTGATACAGTACACGCTTGCGGTTGACCGCGTTAACGAGCGAGTAGCATACCTGTATGAGCCGACACACCCGAGCGTCCTGAAGCTGATCAAGATGACGGCCGAGGCTGCCCACGCCAACAAGATCTGGGTAGGTGTGTGCGGTGAGATGGCGGCGGACCCCCTTATGACGGCGCTGCTTCTTGGCCTTGGCGTTGACGAGCTCAGTGTGGCGCCGGCAGCGGTGCCGCTCATCAAGGATGCTGTCAGGAGCCTCACCATGGCCAAGGCAAAAGGGCTCATTGAGTCGATTTCAGGGGCGGAGCGGTCTGTAGATGTGCTTAGCGAGTGCCGCAAGCTTATACAGGAAACAGCGCCGGAGCTCCTCGAGCTCATATAGTCCAGCAAGGCATCGGAGGCAGTCATGCATATAATCCTTCTGAAGAAGAAGTTTTCGAAGGGCGACGTCCTTTTCGAAGAAGGTGCCCGCGGGGATGAGGCGTATATCATCAGGCATGGATATGTGACGATCGTCAAGAAGGACGGGGAGCGCACGGTGGAATTGGCTGCGCGCGGCCCTGGTGAGATAGTTGGCGAAATGGCGTTAATAGATGACGCGCCGAGGTCGGCATCGCTTATAGCAAAGACTGATGTCGAGGTTGAGCTCCTGACACGCAAGGAGCTGGACAAGATGTTCTCGGACCTCCCGGAGCCGGTTTCGCTCATGATCCAGCAGCTTCTTGCAAGGCTCCGGGACATGAACGAGCTGGCAGCAATGAATGCTCCCGAATAGTGGGCGGCGGACGGCTCGAAGATGCCTAGAGAAGCTCCCGGACCGATTCGTCCATGCCGATAATCTTGTTTACGCCAAGGGTGAAGACGCATGCGTCAAAGCATGGCGGGCCGTAAAACCTGGTCTTTTCGAAGGATGCCATGCCGTTGAAGGCCGCGCGCCTGAAGTTGCAGTCGTTCCTGAACAGCACATCGTCGAAGTTTGCCATAGCGCTGAACGTCGTTGCATCGAATGACGCGTGGCTCCGGAAAGAGCTGGAGCAGAAGTCGCAGCTGTCATGGAATTTCGCGCCGTCGAAGCTTGCTCGGTTCCGGAAGTCAGCGTTCCGGAAATCGGCCTCCTGCTCAAACGTTGTTCCGCCAAATTCGGAGACCCGTGAAATAGACACGTGGTTAAAGACTGCCTTGCCGGAAAACACGGCGTGCCGGAAACGTGCTTCACCGTGGAGTATCACGTTCTTGAACGAGACGTCGCCTTTGAACGATGCATGCAGGAACCTGGCATCACCGGCGAATATCGCCCGGTCGAACATGGCCTGTCCCTCGAAAGTCCTTCCGGCGAAGCCTTCGGGGTCCTGGGGGAAATGCCATCCGGTGAACTCGGCAGGGCCCTGGGATATCCGGGCCACGGCCTCCTCCCATACGGACCTGGCCACCCTGACGTCTTCCGCATTCTGGGGTGCATGGTATATGCAGAACCCCTCAGGCGAGCTTGACCAGGCCGGCTCAGGACATTTTCCGCCACCGAAGCTGCACATGTCTCTCCCTCCTCAAGTGCCGTAATTCTCTCAACGCGGCTGGCGCAAGTCAAGGATGCAGGAACAGCGTCAACTTCTTAGTGCGGGTAGAAGGATTTATTGATGACACCGAAAGGGGTGTCTGTTAGGGTTTTCTGAGCGACAGCGAATACAGGATTATCTTCATGAAGCTAAAGACCAGTTTACAGGTAAGTGCGGTGTTTCCCGTCGCTCTGGCGATCATTGTGACGCTGAGTATATTCATTCGCTCGCAAAGCCTGAAAGAATCGCGAGCGGCGCTGGCCGTCTCCCAGGCGGCGCTTCCGATGATATTCGACGTGAATTCCTCGCTGTATACCTATTTAGGGAATCCCAGCCCCGAGGCCAGGGCGCAGTGCGTGAGCTCGATCGGAGAGCTCAGGAGCTATTGCGAAGTCAATGCCGAGATCGGCGGAGTTCTTGGGTTCCTCATATCGGAAGTCGGTGAAAGCGCGGCCAGGCTGTCTTCTCTGGCTGGCAGCGCTGGTGCGGACGCTTCCGCAGTTAGCGAGGAAGCCGGGGCCGAAATGTCGCGTCTCTTCGCGCGCGGGTTCAAGGTGCTGTCCTATTCCCGCCAGAATGCCGAGACCAAGGAGCAGGCCTCAGAAACAGCTTTCCTGGTCTTTATCGCGGTTTTTGCAATGCTCATGACTGGCGGCCTTTTCAGCGCGAGCACCAGGATAATGAGGCGCCTGACTGCCATGAAGGAGGTCTGCGACAAGATCCGGGGCGGTGACATGAGGCAGCGGATTGATGTAAAGACCGAAGATGAGATTGGCGATTTTGGCCGGTCATTCAACGCGCTTATCAAGATGCATGAGCGTGAGCTGACGAAGCTGAGGTCAGAGGTCGGGCAGCATCGCAAGGGTGAAGAGACGCGCGACACGGCTACTGCAGCCGCACGTGCCGGCAACATGCAGCTTGCGGACGCCCTCACCAAGCTCAAGCGGGCGCAGGGCGAAATTGTCCAGAGGGAACGCGTGAGAGCCCTTGAGCAGGTGATTACGGGTGTTGCGCGGGATTTCAATGACATGCTCGCGCCTGTCCTTACCATGAGCGACTATCTTCTGGATGATCCGAAGAAGCTTGGCGGCAACAAGGAGCTGGAGGCCGATATACGCGTCATAAACGGATCTGCCCGAAAAACGCTTCGCCAGGTCCGGGTGCTGACTGATCTGTTCCAGGCCTTCGAGGAGCCCTCTCCGCACAGGCTGAGGCTGAGCGACATGGTGGAAGAGGCCGAGAAGCTGGTTAAGCTTGGAAGCAGGCATGATCTCGGTGCCTACAAAATAGAGAAGAATTTTGACGATGTGCCCTTCGTGGCCGGCAATGAAGTCGATTACATGGAGGCGATTCGTAACCTGATAGAGAATGCCGTTGAGTCAATGAAGGAAGGCTCTGCCCTCAGGATGACCCTCAAAGCCAAGGGTAATAAGGTGCTTTTCTCCGTGAGGGACGACGGGCAGGGCATGAGCGATGAGGTGTATAAGCGCGCCCTAGAGCCGTTCTTCTCTACCAAGGGCAAGGGGCACAGCGGCATGGGCCTTACATTTGTAGTCGTGGCGATTGGTAAGTTCGGGGGCAGCGTAGACATAAAGAGCTCGGAGGGGCATGGCACTACCGTTACACTGACTCTTCCTGCTTATGATCCCAAGATCCACAAGAAGAAGGCCGACCCAGACGTCAGCGCGAAACTCGATAAGCTCAAGATACTGGTCGTGGACGACGAGGAATGGACAAGGGTGGTGCTTACCAGGTTCTTGAGCGGGGAGGGCCACCAGGTGGAAAGTGCGGCGGGCGGTATTGAGGGCTGCAAGAAGTTCGAGGACGGCGAATTTGACGTGGTTATACTGGACAGGGCCATGCCCGACATGACCGGCGACGAAGTGGCAGGCCGGATTACCGAGCTGAATAGAGGCGCGTCGGTTATCATGCTGACAGGATTCGGTGACATAATGATTGAAAAGGGCGAAGCGGTGGCTGGTGTGGATCTCGTCATGAGCAAGCCGGTCACAATTGCGGAGCTCCGGGCCGGGATCAGCAAGGTCCTTGCTGCCAGGAAGGCCTAGGCGCATCTTTCTCCTTTTTCGTCAAAACAGCACTTTTCAGCGCAAAAACTGCCATTCAGCCCTGTTTTTCCAGCTGAAGAGGCTGGCCCGCCTGCATTTTCAGGCCCCAGAAGCCAGCCCCTGCCGGCCTGACCTGTAGTGGGGCAGCCTGACTCGCCTGATTTTAGAGGTAGACCGGGGTTGAGGGGGTGCCTCCAAACCTCCTCGAAAAAAACAAAAAAAAGTTCCAAATACCTGTTGACAATTTCTTGGGGTCAATTAATATTTCGCGATTATTTTTTGACGTTGGCGGGAGAAAACCTGTCGGCGGGTGCGGCGGAACAACGGAGCAAACTTCATTTTGCAGGGACTATTGAAGGGGAGTGGTTTGCGCTCTGTTGTTTTTTGTCGTTGGAATGAGGGATGAAACGTGCCCATGTAGCTCAGTTGGTAGAGCACGTCCTTGGTAAGGACGAGGTCAGCGGTTCAATCCCGCTCATGGGCTCCAGGGAGTAATGGTTTAACACCCAGGGTTGGGTGATAAGAATAAACAG
>JBFIFS010000029.1:0-20817 GCA_041602695.1 Kiritimatiellia bacterium | reverse complement strand
GCGTCAGACGCAAGGCGCGCCGCAATCACCAAGATCATGGATTCAGGATTCACCGTCATTTACCACACAGGAAGGTATCTGAGCGCCGAAATGGATCCATTCATCGCCGCGACGAGAACCCGAGGCGCCAGCCCCCTGAAGAAAGCGGTCCCGGCCCTGGCGGAGATAGCAACCGGACTACCTCTGGACAGGAAAGCGGCCGCAGGAAAAGTCAAAATCCCAAGATCGCACATGCTTGAAATCGTGCTTCTCATTCTGGCAGTCCTGCCGGCTCTTCCGTCCTTTGTCTGTCTGGTCTCCAACCCCCAGGTGCTGTCGCCATGGCGCTTCTTCTTCAACTCGTTGCTTGTCAGCCTGCCTCTCTCTGCTGTGTTCATATACCTCGCCGCCCTTTTACTCAAAGGGCATTCTAGTTCCCACAAACAGTTGGCTCTTGTAATTCCCATAGCTCTGGCCTCATTCGTTTTCACAGGATTCCACGGAGGCATATTTCTCAATGCGCGGCTTGACAGAAGCGAAGCGAATGAGCAGGTGGTCCGGGTCTTACGCAAGAATGTTAAGGTGCTGACAGACCACAAGCCTGGGATCTACATTCTTGTTGAGTCATGGCATGAAGATGGCGACACCGTTAAGGTCTTGGTACCTTACGATATTCACTGGATGATAGGTGCGCGTGCGAAAGTCGCCGTCAAGCCTGGCGCATTTGGATTCGAATGGGTCGAGAAATGCATTCCTGCTGATTAGTGCTCCTGATGATTTATGGGTGCTCCGGAGGCAGAGGGGGAAGTTCTAGAGAACCCATTATCTGCCAGGCACTTGCAATCCAACTCGCACCACATAAGCCTCCGGGCAACAATAGCAGCCTGGCTGTCATGATCAGCGCCACAGCTGACGGTCAAGTGTCCGATAGCCTATGGCTTCGGCAATGTGATGATGCTCTATGACTTCAGTCTCTGCGAGATCCGCTATGGTCCTAGCAACCTTGATTATCCGATCAAAGGCGCGCGCACTTAGATTCATGCCTGCCATCGCATCCTTGAGCAGCGCCTGCGCTCGCGGCTCCATCCTGCAGAAGTTCTGCAGGTCTTTGGCGCCCATGGAAGCGTTGCAGTGCAACCCGCTGCCCGCCTCACGAAAGCGCGCCACCTGACGCCTGCGCGCAGCAACAACACGCTCGCGTATTGCGGCAGAGGGCTCCCCCCGCGGCGCCGTCGCCAGGTCATCGTATGTAACTGCCGGCACTTCTATATGGATATCAATCCGATCCAGCAGAGGACCTGAAATCTTGTTCCGGTAATTGTGAATCTGCTTCTCGCTGCAGCGGCATTCACGTTTCGGGTCGCCGTAGTAGCCGCAGGGACACGGATTCATGGCGGCCACAAGCATGAAGCGGCAGGGAAACGTAACACTGATCGCCGCCCTGGATATCGTCACAACCCCGTCTTCGAGCGGCTGCCGCATCACCTCCAGCACATTCCTGTGAAATTCGGGCAACTCATCCAAGAAGAGCAGTCCGTTGTGCGCTAGGCTCACTTCACCAGGAGAGGGATGAGCGCTCCCCCCAAGAAGGCCGGCGTCCGATATAGTATGATGCGGAGAGCGAAAAGGCCTTCGCGGAATCAGAGCGCAATGTTCCGGAAGCGTTCCGGCTATGCTGTGTATCTTCGTAGCTTCCAAAGCTTCGTCGAGCCCCATCTCAGGAAGAATAGAGGCTATGCGCTTCGCCAGCATCGTCTTGCCTGTCCCCGGAGAGCCTATCATGAGCAGATTATGACCGCCGCTCATGGCTACCTCCAGCGCCCGCTTCGCGCGCTCCTGCCCCTTCACGTCCGCGAAATCATCCTCGTTATCGCAGGCGTATCCTTTCAATCCGCTGAACTCCCGCCGCAGCGGCATATCGCCATTCTTCTTCCCAATCACGTCGACCGCCTGCCTTAGTGTCTTCACAGGATAAACATCTATGCCGTCTACGACCGCCGCCTCCTCGGCATTGGCTTCCGGCACGAGCATCGCGCTTCTTCCAGACTGCTTTGCTGAAAGGGTCATTGGCAGTACGCCCCTCACCCGGCGGACCTCACCACTAAGCGCAAGCTCACCTACGATCCCATAGGCGCGCAGTGCTTCGCGCTCGATCTCACCCTGTGCCGCAAGCATGCCGATGGCAATAGGAAGGTCATAGCAGGGCCCCTCCTTCTTAATATCCGCAGGTGCAAGGTTGATCGTGGTCCTGCCAACATGGGGAATGAAGCCTGAATTCATGATAGCCGTGTGGACACGGTCCTTGCTTTCCTTTACAGCCGCGTCAGGTAGCCCAACGATGACAATTGATGGATCGCCATGACCGGCATTGACCTCAATCTCTACCGGCTTCGCGTCAACTCCCTGGACCACACCCGAATATACCTGCGACAACATCCTGACAATATACGGGCACGCATTCTTCTTCGGTATAGGGAAATCCCTTACAAAGCGGGTCAGTCAACCAGCGTGAAATGGAAGGTCACTGTTGTTTCGCGCGAGTAGACCAAAGAGCCCTTACTGTCCCGGAAATGAGCTTTTTTCGCCGCCTTAATGGCCGCCCTGTCAAGCGCCGGGTACCCGCTCGTTTCCACTACTTCGGCCCGCTTGGCACGGCCCGCAGCATCAATCCAGACACGAATTGTCGCGGAGCCCTGCTCTCCCCTCATGCGCGAACCCATGGGATAAGAGGGCTTAATGTCTGTCGTTACTTTCGGATCCCCCTGCTCTACCCCTTCATCGAGCATCACTTCAGGAACAGGAACATCCTGCTCTTTGGGGGGCTGCTGAAGAGGTTCACTTGATATAACTTCCGGTTCGGCAGGCGGGGTTTCCGGCTCGGGTTCGGGAGGTGGTGTCGAGACCAGGTTGAGCTCGATACTGGACAACCCGTGCTTGAATTCCGGCATGACCGCCGAATTCTCCCAGCGTCCAAGCAATGCGCCAAGGCCGAAGATTCCGAGCGCCACATGAACACACAATGAGGACAACAAGCCGACAGAAAGCTCGCGGGCCCTCATGACTACTTGTCCTCTACTTGAAACGAGAGCTTTTTCACACCCAATCGCCTCAGTTCGTCTATGAGTCCCACCGTCTTACCCAGGTCCGACACTTGGTCGCCACGAATAACTATCGGCATATCCTTCGAAGCCGCGCTCTGCGAAGCGGCAAATGCGGCCTCAGCCACACTCATTGCCTCACCTCCCACCGACACGACATTATCTTCGGAAACTACAATGAGGACCACATCGCTTTCGCTTAATTCCCCCTTCGCCTCAGGGAGGTCAACGCTCATTCCCTTAACCATAGTCATCGAGAGCGTTGCCACGACGAAGGCGGCAAGAAGAAGGAATACCACGTCGATCAGAGGGACCATCGGTATCTGCGCCCCTCTTCCGGGAGTACTGTCCGGCAGTTTCATTGCTCCGACTGCTCCTTTACCTGACCACTGCGTCGGAATGCCACCTCGAACTGAGTGCCGGTATGCTCAAGCCTGCGTGAAATCCGGCGTATACGGCTAAGCAGATAGTTGTACGGGATCAGCGTAGCGAGCGCCACCACAAGGCCTGCCGCCGTCGTGATGAGGGCTTCCGATATGCCGCCTGTGGCCAGCCGGGGATCCTGGAGGCCAACATCCTGGAGGAGATTGAAGGATTTGATGATTCCGGTTACCGTCCCGAGAATACCGAGAAGCGGCGCCATGGTGATGATGGTATCCATGACAGACAGCCCGGTTCGCATGCTGTCCAGCTGCTTCTCCGCCTCAACCTGCATCACGTCAGAAAGGCCGTGATCGCGGTGCTCAAGCCCCTCCACGATCATCTTGACTGCCGGGTCGGAAGAATCGCGCCCTGCAACTATGGCCTCCTCACACTTGCCTTCAGACACCTTTTTGAAAAGGTCTTCAAGCAGCTCATCGTTGCCGGACATATGGACCCGCGCGAATGCAAGAATACGCTCAACTGCCAGCGTTACCGCTATAAATGAGCAGACCAGTAGCGGCCACATGACCGGCCCACCCTTCGCAAAAAGATCCAATGCCTGTTCCATAACTCCCTCTATCTAATGCTCTTCCATTATTCAGCACTCAGCCTCTATGGCAATATTAGAAAGCTCTCCCCTTGTTCTTTATCGGCTTCAAATGTTCCTCATCCACCTCTTCATCGCAATGCGCGGAGATATTGAGCAGAACACCTATGCACGCCATTGAAAACAGCATGCTTGATCCTCCATAGCTTATAAACGGCAAAGGAAGCCCTTTGGTTGGCAGGCATCCGGTAACGACCCCTACGTTGATCGCCGCCTGGCTTATCAGGAGAAAAGTCATTCCAAACGCGAGCAGCTTCCCCTCGCGGTCCAGCGCCCTGAAGCTGATAACCATACCCAGTCCCATAATCACCAGAAAGAGGATCACTACCACAACGGTTCCAACGAACCCAAGCTCCTCGCCAATGATGGCCAGAATGAAGTCAGTATGAGCTTCCGGGAGATAAAGGTGCTTCTGGATACTGTTTCCCAACCCTACTCCGAAAAGCCCTCCGGAAATGAATGCGTTCTTCGACTGCATTAGATGGTAAGCTGTTACCGGAAACTTCTCGGGCATAAGAAAGGCCATGATCCTGTTAAGGCGCACCTCGTTCATGGAAATGGCTATGATGAAGAGCATCAATCCGGCAGTGCAGGTGACGGCCAGATGACTGATTCTCGTTCCGGCAACAAACATCATTGCGATCCCAGCGGTTCCCAGAAGAAGTGTCGTCCCGAAATCAGGTTCGGCGATCGCAAGTACACAGAGCGCCCCCAGGCCGCATAACGGAAGCAAGAGGCCGTCTTTCAGGCTGTCAGCCCTGCGCCCTACTCGCGAAAGCCACCAGGCCAGCCCTATAGTAATCGCGAACTTTGCTATCTCTGAAGGCTGAAAGCTGAATCCGCCGAACCGGAGCCACCTGCGGCTTCCGCCGACAACAGTCCCGACTCCCGGAATCAGGACGGCCACCATCAGCACGGCCGCCGCAAGATAGATTGGAACAGCGGCCTTGATCAGGAAGTGGTAATCCAGTTTTGCAAGAAAGATCGCAAGACAGAGCCCTATTACAAGCCACGCCAATTGTTTTCGAAGAAAGAGATGCGGGTCTCCAGCCAGCGACACGCCACGGACACTGCTCGTGCTTGCGAGCATTACTATTCCAATTGTCAGAAGCAACAGTACGCAGACCACCAAGACACTTGATATCCTGCGCATGCTGATTAACTACTCAGATAGAGGAATCTTTATCTTCTGGCCCGCTGTGAGCTCGTCATCTTTGAGGCCGTTCACTTCTCGGATCCTTGATACGCTTACGCCCCACATCATCGCAATGGAGAAGATATCATCACCCTCTTCGACGGTATAGTCCTTCATTACCCCAGGCACCGGTTTAGGCCTTGGCGTTGGCGTTGGTCTTTCGACAACAACCGGCGGCTTCTCAACGGGCGGCTTATTCTCAATCGGCTCCCTCGAGGAATCGACCTGAGGCGGAGCAGCCACGGGCTTCTTCGTTGGGCCGGGGATTGTCAGCTTCTGGCCCACAATAATCTTGTCGCTGCTGAGGCCGTTAGCGTCCTTGATGTCGCCAACCTTTACGCCGTATGCGTGAGCTATCACGGAAAGGGAGTCTCCGGATTTCACAGTATATACTGGACCCTCAACCTTTACCTTGCGCGATACGGTCGGCGTCTTTGGAATGATCGGCTCGGACTCAACAGGCTCGCTTCCGCCAGGCAGTATCAGCTTCTGGCCAACGCGGATCATGTTCGGGTTCTTGATGTTGTTCAGGGAGCTGAGCTCAAGGGTAGAAAGACCGTGGCGCTTAGCTATCGTTGAAAGGCTGTCGCCCTTCTTCACCACGTATGTGCTTGAGGGTACAGGTGCGTAAGAAGGCTCATCAGGAATAGGCAGGGGATCCAACCTCTCGCTCGCAACGTGCGGCGGCATCTTGGGTTCTGTCAAAGGATCCATGGGGAGCGTTCCGCAGCCCTGAATAAGAACTACCGAGCCCACAGCTACGCAATGAACAAAAATAACGACTCCAACAAGTAACGGTGTCCTCATCCTGACGACCTCCTCAATTCTTCCACAACACTATTAAACTCGCGTCCTCTGTCAGCAAAACTCTTAAACTGATCAAAGCTCGAACAACCCGGCGAAAGCAGCACTATGTCCCCGCTCTCCGCGTCCTCGAAGGCCTTGAGCACGGCCGTTCGCAAATCCTCAAAAACGAGGCACTTGACGCTGGCCGACCAAGCCCCAGACAGGGCCATGCCTGCCTGTCCGTAAACATAAGCACTGGACACACGATTGACCAGCATTTTCTCAATAAACGCCAGATTCTTCTCTTTCAGGATGCCCCCGCAGATCAGCCGGACCGGCGCGCTCGTCATAAGCAGCGATGCCTCAACGGCAGAGAGAGTAGTTGCCTTGGAGTTATTTATGAAGGTTACCCCGCGCAATTCCCCTACCTTCTGCATCCTGAACTCCAGCGGCTCAAACCCCCTGATTGCCTCCTCCAGGGCCCCTGTATCCCATCCGTTCTCGTTTATCACAGCAAGAGCTGCGCTTGCCGTCAGGCCCATCACCGCATTGTCAGCGAACGTTCCTTCGACATTGATCTGAACGCCAGGGCCGCTAACCGTACCTGACGCATAGCTGTAGTCTGCGGAATTGTCATTACCAAGTGTGACCATTCTCACCTTCGAATTCGCGCCCCTGACGAGATCGGCCTGCTGCTCATTTACAATGGCAATGCCGTCTTCCGGCATCTTCGCGAACATCCTCGCCTTCAACCCCTCATAAACCTTCATGTCGCCATGGCGGTCAAGATGGTTCTGGCTGAGGTTCAGCAGCACTCCCGTCTGAGGGGCGAACAGTTCGGACCTCTCCATCTGGAAGCTGCTTACTTCCACAACCAGTCGCTCCCATGCCCCTCTTTCCACTGCCGAGCTCAGGGGTTCGCCGTAATTTCCGCAAGGTGCGGAACGCATACCCAGAAGACGAAGTGCATCGTCCAGAAGCTTTACCAGCGTACTCTTGCCGTTTGAGCCTGTCACCGCAATGAGAGGGCACTTGGCGTAATTGTACCCGACGTCCAGTTCCGGCAGGATCGGTATACCCAGGCGTTCTGCCTCCGTGATAAGCCGAGAACCCGCCGGCACACCAGGGCTGACAACGCAGAGCACGGCAGGATCCTTCCCGAATGCGAATGCGCTTGAATCTATGTCACCAAGTTCCACAGCAATCCCCTCTTCGCGCAACTTCTGGGCCCGGCATGCAATGGCGTCGCCGCTCGCCTCGTCCAGGGCCCGCACCACTGTACCGTGCCGCGCCAGGAGCCTCGACACGGACTCACCACTGGATCCGAGTCCAAGTACCACTGCAGTGCTGATTTCCATTACCTTATCTTGAGAGTGAGGATTCCAAGAAGAGCGAATATGATGGAGAGTATCCAGAACCTTACGACGACTTGGGTTTCGCTCCATTTCTTCATTTGAAAGTGGTGGTGAATAGGCGCCATGGCAAAGATGCGCTTTCCGCGAAGTTTGAATGACAGTATCTGAAGGATCACACTCAGGGCTTCTATGACGAAGACCCCGCCGACTATCAGGAGAACTATCTCCTGCTTGATTAGGATTGCGACGGTCGCAAGCGCTCCGCCGAGTGCGAGGCTGCCGGTGTCCCCCATGAAGATGCGCGCCGGGTGGCAGTTGTACCAGAGGAACCCCAGGCAGGCCCCTGTGAGGCAGCCACAGAAGACGGCCAACTCGCCCGCACCCCTGATGTAGGGCACGAGCAGGTATCCGGCGAATGCCACGTGGCCAGCTACATATGCCATCACCAGGTACGAGATTGCCACTGAGCTTGAGCAACCGATGGCCAGCCCATCAAGCCCGTCAGTGAGATTCACAGCGTTCGATGCGCCGACGATGACTAGTGTCGTGAATAAGAAAGCGAACGTTACACCCATAGGAACAGGATACTTAAAGAACGGGACGGTCAGCTCCTGCACCTTCTGGGCAGTGTCCTGGTTCGCAAGAAGCGCGAGTACCAGCGCGATTCCCCAAAGCACCTGAAGCAGAAGCTTCCCCCTTGAGTGCAGTCCTTTTGAGTCGCGGCCCAGGACTTTCTTGTAGTCGTCAAGCATCCCGATCAGCCCCATGAACCACATCGACCCAAGCACCATCCACACCTTGGCACTGCCGACATCCGTCCACATAAGGCAGGAAAGCGTCACTGCCGCAATGATTAGCAGCCCGCCCATGGTCGGAGTGCCTTCTTTCTGGGCGTGCAGGTCATACAGTGGCGGGGCGTCCTCCCTGCGTCCATAATCCCCTATGCTCTGGCGCTTCAAAAAGCTTATGAACCAGGGGCCCAGCAGCAGGACCGCGATGAATGCTGTTCCGGCCCCGGCCACAGAGCGCACCGTTATGTATTTGAGCACCCAGAAGGAGTCTGAAAAGTACTGAAGGTAATAAAACATCTGCTCTTTTTACTCCTCACTGCCCCAAAGCATTAGTTTGGGTGGATCGCCGTTAGTAAGCGCCTCCCGGTGGTCGATATTCGATGCGCTGGATGTCTTTGCCGCTCTGCCCTGCTTGGCCTCCTCATCAGCCATCTTCGCGAATACTCCACCTGCCGTCTTGAATCCTGCCCGCTTATGCACAACACGTGTATTCATAACAGACCTCACCCTATCTAGTTAACATATCTATTTCAGAAGCTCGATAAGACCGGACACAGCAACTTCCAGATGGACACCGCGCGAACCTTTAAACAGCACTGAATCGCCGTCCTTTACCCCGGCTTTAAGCAAGTCGCAGACTTCCTCCGCCCGATTCAAGGCTTCGGCCTCACAGAAACTTGAGGCTGCCTTAGCAATTTCACGCGCCTGCTCCCCAACAGTGATAAGGGCATGGACTCCTCTGCCCTCAAGCCAGCAGCCGAGCGCCCGGTGCTCCTCAAGAGACACTTCACCCAGCTCAAGCATATCGCCCAGAACCAGGTGCCTTCGCCCGGATGAAGCTTCATTCAAAAAGGCCCTGATAGATGCCCGCATGCTCATGGGGTTCGCATTGTAGGCATCGTTGACGAGCATCACGCCGCCCACCTCACGGACCTCCCACCGCATCGGCAGGGGTTTGTATCCTGCGAGCCCCTGCCTTATCACTTCCCAGGCGACGCCCCTCTTGCGCGCGACTGCACAGGCCATCGCAGCGTCATAAGCGATGTGAAGGCCGGGGACCGGAAGGGCTATCTCAATAGATTCCCCGCTGGCTTTCTCAAGAACCTGCAACGCACCGTCGAGGCCATAAATGTAGTCGCCTTCCTCCCGGGATACAGTCGTGTAGGGACATGAGCAGGAGGAGGAGAGCACATTGAAGTATGCGCTGTCTGCATCAATGAAGGCATGTTCGCGGCTTGACTCAAGCAGCACGGCTTTCTCCCTGGCAATTGCGTCTATGGAATCGAAATGCTCCAGATGCACGGGGCCGACATTAGTAACAACGCCCCAGTCTGGAAGCATCACCTCACACAGGGGCCTCAACTCACCAGGATGGTTCATCCCTGCCTCGAGAACAGCGCACTCGGTGTCCTCACTCATTGAAAGGAGGCTGAGCGGAACGCCTATATGATTGTTGAGGTTTCCCTCGGTCGCGGAAACCCTGAAATCCTCCTGTAGACATGACGCTATCATCTCCTTGACCGTCGTCTTGCCCGAGCTGCCAGTAACTCCGATCACAAAAGGATCGACCTTTTTCCTGTATCCCAATGCAATGTCCTGCAGGGCGGCGCAAGTGTTCCCCGTACGCAGCAGCGGAATCTTCTGCGGCCCGACGTCATGGCTGACTACAGCGCAGGATGCCCCCCGCTCTCCTGCCGCACGGACAAAGTCATGGCCGTCGTATTTTTCGCCAACCAGGGCCACGTAACATTCCGACTCGCTTATGCTCCGCGTATCTTTGCTGAACCCCGTGATGTTGGAATGCGGGACGTCAGGATCCCAACGTCCCGCACACCAGGTCGCAATTTCGGATGGAGAAAAACTGCCCATCATGCCTCAACCGCCCTCAAGGATCCTTTTCACTACCATTCTATCGTCGAACGATACGGTCGTATTTCTGAACTCTTGAAAATTCTCGTGCCCTTTTCCCGCAATAAGAAGGACGTCCCCCCTCTCGCACATTGCGAGCGCGTTACGGATCGCCTGCGCGCGGTCTGTGCACGCTTCGTGAGAATCCGTGCCGGAGAAACCGGTTTCTATCTGCCTGACGATCTCTTCCGGGTCTTCTGTTCGCGGGTTGTCGGACGTAACTATGGTATAATCCGCAAGCCTGTCGGCTACAGAGCCCATCGCACTCCTTTTCGATACGTCCCTGTCTCCTCCGCAGCCAAAAACAAGAATGAGCCGCCCATCGGTAGTTTCCCTGAGGGTCGTCAGAACCTTCTCGAGGGCGTCATCCGTGTGGGCATAGTCGACAAGGATCTTTATTCCCCTGTCGTTCGGAACTGCTTCCAGCCGTCCCGGCACCGTTGGCAGGTTGGACAGCGCCCGGGCACTGGTCTCAATCGGAACACCGGCAAGCTCCGCAGCGGCCAGCGCAGCCACCAAATTCGCGACATTGAACCTCCCAATGAGGTTGGTGCGCAAATTGTATGTTCGTCCGTTCGTGTCCAGCTGGAAGCTGGTGCCGTCAAACTCCGGCGCGATCATACTGACCCTGTAGTCCGCGTCTCCCGCGGTGCCGTAAGTTACTCGATGGCATACGAGCCGCTCATCAACAGCCAGGTCCGCGCCGAGTGGGTCATCGAGGTTCAGGACTGCGAAACCGTGATGCCTGAGATCAAGAAACAGCTGCCGCTTGGCGTCGGCGTAAGCTTCGCTCGATTTGTGGTAGTCCAGATGATCACGAGCCAGGTTGGTGAGTATGGCGACATCGAAATCAATCCCCTTGACCCTCTTCTGGACCAAAGCGTGTGAAGAGACCTCCATGACCGCCGCGTCACAGCCGGCCGAAACCATGTCCGCCAGGAACTTCTGAAGAGCGGGCGCTTCAGGAGTAGTTCTAGTTGCGGGAATGACGCGCCCCGCGATACGATATTCCACCGTACCAATCAGGCCCGCCTCCCTGCGCGCCCTGCCCAGCAGCTCGCTCAGGATGTATGCCGTCGTCGTTTTACCATTCGTACCTGTTATTCCAACCACGAACATCTTCTCAGCAGGCATGTCATAGAACTGCCCGGCCATCATCGCGAGCGCCTCATTCGCATCAGCAACACACACACTGCATATCGGTGATGGAACATTACGCTCGGACACAATGACAGACGCCCCTCTCGCAATGGCATCTGAAACAAAGTCGGCGCCATCCTTCTTTGATCCTCTTAGCGCGACGAAAATGCTGCCCGGGCGGACCTGCCTTGAATCACATGTCACGCCCGTGACTGTCTCTGGCAGCTCTCCCATGATCTTCGCATCTTTCAGCACCGCAAAGACACCCTTCTTATGAATGACGGCCATCATGTCCTAGCGCCTCGCTATTTTCTGCTCAACGGGTTCTACATGCAGGTACCTGACCAACTCACTTGCCACCTTTCCAAACGCTGGAGCGGCCACCCGCCCCCCCGTATGAATTGGCTGTGGGTCGTCGACCGCAACTATCATGACAACTTCCGGGTCCTCAGCAGGGAGAAATCCGACAAACGAGGCGATATGCTCGGAGGAAGAGTATCCCCCGTTGACCGGCTTCTGGGCCGTACCTGTTTTACCCGCCACTGAGAAGCCCTCAACCGATGCGCGGCGCCCGGTACCTCCTTCTTCAGTAACACGCGCCAGCATTTCGCGCATTGTGCTCGCTGTGGAGCTCTTTATCGGGCGGCCGATGACCTCTGGACGCCCCTCGTATACGACCTCCCCGTCCGGGCCATCAACGCGTTTGATGATGTGAGGCCGCATCATGTAGCCGTCATTCGCGATCGTTCCATAGAGTCCGAGCATTTGCAGGGCCGTTACAGCGACGCCCTGTCCAATGGGAATTCGCGTAATACTTATCCCCGACCATTTCGAAGCCGGATGCAGGATCCCGGCCTCCTCACCGGGAAGATCAATACCCATTGTGCGGCCTATCCGAAACGCGCGAAGATAGCTGTAAAGCCGCTCTTCCCCAAGTGAGACTGCAATCTTCGCCGTGAGGATATTGCTGGACTTCTTAACGCCGTCCGCGACAGTGAGCTTGTCGTAGGGATGATAGTCCCTAAGCGGCTTGCCTTTGAAAAACCACGTGCCCTTTTCGCAGTCGAACACGGTCTCGGAGGTGACAAGCCCTTCATTGACGGCTGCTGCGATTGTCAGAGCCTTGAACGTAGACCCCGGCTCATACACGAAGCCGAGCGCCCTGTTGAGGCGTTCATCGCCCGAAGAATGCCTGAAGTCGTTGAGATCATATCCCGGGCGTGATGCCATCGCCAGGATCTCACCTGTCTTCACTCGCTGGACTACTATCCATGCCCCTTTAGCACTGTGCTCGGCCATTGTTTCATCAATCGCCTTCTCGACCATGTACTGAACATTCTGATCGATCGTGAGGGTCACGTTTCCACCCTCAACCGGCTTCACAAACTGCTCACGCTTAAGGTAAAGCTCGCGCCTGCGCGCGTCCACGCCTGTCGCCAGGTAGCCCGGAGAACCCTTAAGATACCTTTCCATGCGCTGCTCGATACCTGCACTTCCGTTCCCCTCGTGGTTCACGAAACCCAGAACATGGCAGAGAAATGGGCCCTGCGGATAGTAGCGCATCCTTGTTTCTTCAAGAAACACGCCCTTGTAACCGAACGCTTTTATCTTTTCGGCCTCTTCGGCAGGCATAAAGCGCCTCAGGTAGACAAACTGGCTTCCTTCCCTGGACAGCTTCCTTCTCAGGTCTTCGGACTCGAGCGCAAGCTTTGGGGCCAGCTTGGAGACCATCTCGTCCATATCTTCACCAGCCGCTGCTATGACGGATGGATCGGCGCACACGTTCTTCATTACCAGGTTCAGCGCCAGGATATTTTCCTCTTCGTTACAATCGAAGATCTTTCCACGCGGCGCTTCAATAGTAGCTTCAACGCGACGGTTCTTCCCTATCCTTTCGCGGACATCCTCCCCCGTCAGGATATGCAAAAAGGCCAGGCGTACGCCCAGCCCAATAACTGCAAGCAGTAAAACGACGGCCGTCAGGCCAATCCGTACTTTTACACCGCGCTCACTCATTCATAGCAACTCTTTCTGACTGGCTGACATGCGTCAGAAGCCTGCCGGTTTCAATAGGCCGCCCGCCCCTAAGGCGAACTATCTGGGAAGGCAGCGGCCAGACCATCTCGATTCGGTGGCGCGCGAGAACGCGATCGAGGTTCCGCGGCGACTTCATCTGGGTCCAGCGATACTCCTCGTTAAGATACTTCTTGTAGAGAACGGTCTTTTCCTGCTCAAGGCTTTTGATCTCCCGACCAAGCGCTTCACAACGGCATCCCATCCACACATAAGCCAGGGCCAGGGTGGCAATAACGATCAGGACCCCCGCGAAAGGAACCGGAAAAACGAAACCATCTACCCTTTTTCTGTTCTTCTTTTTCATTATTTCTCCTGAACTGCTTTTCTATTTTACTCTTTCAATCACTCTAAGCTTTGCGGAACGGGACCTTGGGTTTACGGCGATTTCCTCGGAAGTCGCGACGAGCGGCTTCTTTGTAACGATTCGATAAGCAGAACCCTCACCCACTGCCAATCCCCTGAAGAAGTACTTCACGATCCTGTCCTCCAGGCTGTGAAAGCTTATGACAGCCATTCTGCCTGATTCATTCAGCAGCCGGGCGCCCTGCCACAGCCCCTCTTCCAGGCACTCAAGCTCCCGGTTGACCGCGATCCGCAGCGCCTGGAATGTTCGGGTTGCCGGATGAATCCTGCCCCGCCTGCCACCGGCTGCGCGGCCTACAACGTCCGCAAGGTCTGCCGTGCTGCTGAATTTCTGTGTCTTTCTTCTCTTCACAATTTCTTTCGCAATCCTTCGCGAGGCCCGCTCTTCACCAAACTCGTAAATAAGATCGGCCAGCTCCTTTTCCTCATAGCTGTTCACTATCTCTGCTGCCGTCACTCCCTCGCTTCGATCCATCCTCATGTCCAAAGGGCCCTCTCCGGAAAAGCTGAAACCCCTTTCCGGGTCACCCATCTGGTTCGATGAATATCCAATATCCAAAATGATTCCATCCACTCCTTCGACTCCCGCCTCCGCGGCCACATCGAGCATGCTTTCGAAATTCGCATGCCTCAGCAAAACCCTGTCACCAAACTTCGACAGCCTTTCTCTGACCCTTTCAAGCGCCTGCTCATCGCGATCGGTTCCTATGAGCCGGGCTTCAGGCCCAGCGGCCTCAAGAATCGCCTCAGCGTGTCCACCATTCCCCAATGTACCGTCAAAGAACAACCTGGCTTCACCCCTCACCAGCAGCCCAATTATTTCATCCAGCATGACTGGCACGTGCATGCGCTAAAAGCCCACGTACTGCGCCGCATCCCGAAGGCTGTCTCCACCCTCCATGCCCGCCTTTCGGAACTGCTCCGGATTCCACAACTCAAATCGATCAAACGCGCCAAGCAGCACTACCTGCCCTGACAGCTCGGCGAATGTAAGCAGATCGTCCTTGATCCTGATCCTGCCCTGTGAGTCCCAGGTGACCAGGTCCGACTGGGACGCGAGCACTCGCGCGAAAAATCTGGCCTTCTTGTCAGCAACCCCATGCTGACGCATGCTCTTGATGCGGTGCATCATCTCTGATGCAGGAAAGACCATCAGGCATTTGTGATGGACGTCAGGGAGGACATAAAGGCTTGCCGGCTCACCAACCTGCTCGCGCCACTCCGCCGGGATGGTCAGCCTCTTCTTCGGATCCAGGGAATGCGTAAAGGAACTTACGAACACTCCCTGCAAGCTTTCTGAATGACTCATTGGACCCATACTCTACACCGTCTGACCTTTCGTGACACAATGTGACACTTTCCCCCACCGATGTCAACAGATTAGACGCTCTTTTTTGAAAAAAAAGTGACTCATTTTCAGCGATTAGAAGAGCCGATTTCTAAGAAAATAGGCGAATTGGCTGAAATGCCGGCGCTAAGAGCGCAGAAATTAGGCAAATTTCGAGATGAGAATCAGGAAAGAAGGAAATCTGGATAATTGGGAAAGCGCCCCACCTACCCCACTGAAAGACCGCCAGGAGCTACACCATCCACGGTTACCACCCTGAAAGATCCGCCGTCACTGGCAGCCAGAAGCATACCATTAGACTCTATGCCGCGAATCTTGGCCGGCTTAAGGTTTGCCACTATGACGATCAGCTTGCCTTTAATCTGCTCAGGTGTATACGACTGCGCGACACCGGCAACGATCTGGCGAGGCTCTCCGCCAACATCGAGCTGCAGCTTGAGAAGCTTGTCCGCTCCTTCAACCTTCTCGGCCTCAACCACCAATGCCGTCTTAAGCTCTACGTCTTTGAATTGATCAAAACTTATCATGGAGTCCGTCTTTTTTTCCACTTTGGTCTTCTCCTGGGCCTTCTGTTCCTTGTCCACCTTGATTCGCGGAAACAGGCTGGTGAGCTCTCCGATCTCTGCACCAGGCTCCGTCACTCCCCATTCTTCCAACCTGTCGATCTCAGGCTCGGTGTCGCTGATCCCCAACAGTCCCCTTAACTCACTCATTTTCAGGGGCATGACTGGATGAAGCACACCGCTCACTATCCGCAGCACTTCCACCCCATTGAAAAGAACCGTACCGGCTGCGGCCAGGTCTTCTTTGGCCAGCTTCCAGGGCTGACGCTTCTCGAAGTATCGGTTCGCCTCCCGGACAATGCCCGCCACAGCGGCAATGCCGGAATCAAGCCTCATGTTCTCCACTGACTCCAGCATGTCCTTCACGCCCCTGAGCGCGCAGTCGCGCAGGGCGAGCTCATCATCGCCCTCCCCCGCCGGCGATGGAACCTTGCCGTCAAAGTATTGAGAAATGAGCTTCATTACCCGGTTAAGCATGTTGCCAAGGTCATTGGCGAGCTCAGCATTGTATCGGCGCGCAAACGAATCTTCCGTGAAGCTCGCATCCTGGCCAAGCGTCATCTCAGCCATAAGAAAATAACGAAACGCGTCAACACCATACTGGTCAGCAAAATCCATGGGGTTGACCACGTTCCCCGCGGTCTTGCTCATCTTGTCTCGACCCGAAAGCCACCAGCCGTGAGCGAACACGGTCCTGGGCAGGGGCACCCCCATGGCCTGGAGCATGGTGGGCCAATACACCGTGTGCGTGGTAAGAATGTCTTTGCCGATCAGGTGATAGTCCGCAGGCCAACGCCTTTCAAAACCCTTCTGGTCCGATCCGTAGCCAATCGTACTGATGTAGTTCACAAGGGCATCGAACCAGACGTAGGTGACATAGTCTTTGTCGAACGGAAGCTCTATCCCCCAGTCCATCCTGCTCTTCGGCCTGGAAATGCACAGATCGGTAAGAGGCTTCTTGAGGAAACCGAGAGTCTCATTCCTCCTGTAGTCCGGCTGAATGAATTTCGGGTTCTCGTGTATGTAGCTGATGAGCCAGTCCTGATACTTGCTCATGCGAAAGAAATAGTTCGCCTCGGCAATCTTCTCCACTGCCCTTCCGCACCCCGGCTCAGGACAGTTACCATCAACGAGGTCCTTCTCCGTGTAAAACCTTTCGCAGGTCACGCAGTACCAGCCGTCATACTCAGCCTTGTATATCTCGTCCCTTTCGTACAAGTCCTGCAATATGCCCTGCACCACAGTCTTGTGCCGGCCTTCGGTTGTCCGAATGAAATCATCATTCGTTATTTCGAGCTTTTTCCAGAGGTCCTGAAAACGGACCACGGTCCTGTCCGCCTGCTCCTGCGCGGTAATGCCGGCCTTCTCCGCAGCCTGCTTTACCTTCTGCCCATGCTCGTCCGTACCAGTAAGAAAGAACGTCTCGTCCCCCATCAGACGATGATACCTCGCCAGCACGTCGGCAAGGATGGTCGTATATGAGTGCCCTATGTGGGGCTTGTCATTTACGTAGTAAATTGGAGTCGTTATGTAGAATTTTCCACTGCTCATGATTTTTCTTCCATTTGAACCCTCGAAGTATACAGAGAGCATATTGAAAGACAAGTGGCAAGAACTGCAGCTCAAGCTTCCTGCACTGAATGGTGAGATCCATCGGCTCCGCTCGGGATGACCTGTCGCGACCGATGCAAAATGCCCCGGAGAGTTGTCATTTCGAGCGAAGTCAAAAAATCTGCCGGGCTGACTTCACCGGCAGGAACGCAGATCACATCAGGCTGACAGCATCCATATCGATCGAACAGTGCACACCCTTCGGAAGGCTCAAGTCTTTCATGGCGCCATTGATGAGCTCCCGCATCTTTACAGCGGAGACAGACCTCAAGATCACCTGATAGCGGTATTCGGACCTGATCCTCTCGATAGGCGCAGGAACTGCGTCAGCTACAATAACTTCCGCTCCAGCTTTCTTCTGGATTCGGGATGCCAGCGTGCTGGCACAGAAGGACACCTTATTCTCCTGCTTGCCCCTGACAAGCAGGCAGGCCAGATGCCCAAACGGAGGATAGGTAAGCTCCTTCCTGAATTCCAGCTCCTGATCACAAAAATTCTCGTATTCCAACCTCCGCGCAGCCTGCACGGCGGCATGGAAAGGCGTGTAAGTCTGCACTATCACCTCGCCCGAAACATCCCCCCTGCCGGCCCTTCCGGCGACCTGAGCCAGCAGCTGGAAGGTCCTCTCGCCAGCCCTGAAATCAGGCATATGCAAACTCAAATCGGCAAAAACGACTCCAACCAGTGTTACATTCGGAAAATGCAGTCCTTTGGCTATCATCTGGGTGCCAATCAGAATGTCTGTCTTACCGGACCTGAACTCACCTAGAATGGAAGCATGCGAATGTTTTCGCTGGGTCACGTCGGCATCCATCCTCTGCACGCTCGCATGCGGGAAACATGCCTTCACCGTCGCTTCAACCCTCTGTGTTCCGATCCCGGAATACTTGAAGCCGGGATCAGAGCAGCCCGGACATTTTAGAGGAAGTTTGCGCGAATCGCCGCAGAGGTGGCAAATTAGCGATTCTTCCGTGCGATGGTATGTGTATGAGACGCTGCAGTTCTCGCATGATGCCACGAATCCGCAGTTTGGACACATCAGAGAGGAGGAGTAACCCCTCCTGTTAAGGAAGAGAATCACCTGCTCGGCTCGCTCTAGACGCAGCCTGATAGCTTCAATCAGGTCGGGAGAAAGGATGCCGCGCCTCTTCTCATCGGCAGACTGTAGGCGCATATCAACAACCCGCATCATGGGCATCTTTCTGTCATCTGCCCTTCGCGGAAGGACACTCAGCTTATACTTGCCCGTCTTGGCGTTCTTCCAGGATTCCAGCGATGGCGTAGCAGACCCCAGGACAACCGCACACCGCTCGATATGTCCGCGCATTACCGCAACGTCACGCGCACTATAGCGGGGAACATCTTCCTGTTTATAGCTGTTCTCGTGCTCTTCATCGACGACTATGAGCCCCAGGCTGCCTAGCGGCGCAAAGACGGCCGACCTTGCCCCAATAACGATATCCGCCTTCCCCTCACGGATACGATGCCACTCGTCGTGACGCTCCCCATCTGAAAGCCTGCTGTGCAGGACTGCTGCGCGCGCCCCGAACCTGCCCACAAAGCGCTCGACTGTCTGCGGCGTCAGAGATATCTCGGGTACGAGAACAATAGCGCCCTTGCCCTGTGCAAGCACTCGGTCAATGGCCTGAAGGTAGACTTCTGTCTTGCCACTTCCCGTCACACCATGCAGGAGGACAACGTGAGGTTCACCACCGCTGCCCTCGCATGCTGCCATCGCACTCGCGATGTCAGCGAGTGCAGACTCCTGCTCAGGCATGAGGTCGAGATTCTTCGTCCGCAGGATCGTGTTTCCGGCAAGCGGATTCCTCATACGCTCCTCACGTTGCAGTGAAAGCAATCCATTCCTCTCCAGGGTCTTTACAGGCGAAACCGAGCAGCCGCACTTCCTAAGCAATTCCTGAAGCTCTGTCGGACCGTGAAGCCTGAGCTCCTTAATGACCTCAAGCTGGCGCCCAGTCAGGGCCTCAACGTCTTCAGCCTTAACGCCTTCGGCTACGGAAACAATTGTGACAACCTTGTGAGCCTGACCTTTGCGCCTGACAGCAGCTGGCAGGAATGCACGCAGAACCTGCTCGCGTGATGCCATGTAGTACTGGGAAACCCAGTCCGAAAGCTCCAGCAGCTTCGGGGTCAGGAACGACCCTCTCCCCACCACACCATGAAGATCCTTCAGCTTAGGGAATTCGGATTCGTCAGTCATCTCCACGACGTAACCGGGCCTTATGGCGTTCCCCAGCGGAGCTGTAACTCGGGAGCCAATCGCTATGCGTCCTTGAATACCGGCAGGAATGGCATAATCCAGGAGCTTATCCGGTCCATTATCTATGGCTACTCGAGCTATAGTCGGCATTTTGGTCATGTCATCCAGGAGAAAGGCAAAAAAAGAAGGCCGGGATGAAATCCCGGCCTTCCAAAGACATCTATAAAAAGATCAATACTCTGCGATGTTGCCAGCAACATATGTCCAGCCACCAAAATTGGTGATCTGAGTGCCGTTGATCCAAGCCACGGATCCATCTACGTAAAGAGCATTTCCACCCTTGAACTGATGGTTTCCACCCCATCCGCCAGCCACATTCGTCATCTTGTTTGTAGCGTTCTTGTCAGCGACGTGAAGCCACGAGGAAGGAGACGATTCCGTCAAACCAATGATCGGGTTGTAGCTGCAGGTCGTAGCATCCATGTTCGAGATTGAGCCCATGCAGGGGCTTCTCGAGTCGGACGGACAGACGTAGAGCTTGGAGCTGTCAGCATAGTCAACCATGCTGGGGTTGAAATTGCTGGGGAAGTTCTCGCTGTTGTCCATCGAGTACATCTTCATGGCCTTGCCGATCTGTGCAAGGTTGTTTGTACAAGCAGCACGACGTGCACGTTCACGAGCAGCCGCAATAGCTGGGAGAAGCATGCCTGCCAGAATACCGATAATAGCAATAACAACGAGCAGTTCGATAAGGGTGAAACCCCTCATCCTGCGCCATACATTCTTCATACTCTACTCTCCTTAGGTTAAACTTGCTTTACCTTACTGCCCAAGTTTTAGCGATAGTCAATTAAACTAAGCCTTTCGTCAAGGCTTTTCTGGCTGTTTTTCTAAACCTTTTACATATTGAATCACATACTTGCGCAAGATTCAGGCCGGCAGAGGGAAGACTTATGAAGGTCATAATATGAGCATGCAGTCGCCGTAGCTGTAAAACCTGTATCTCTGCTCAACTGCCTGCCTGTAGGCCTCGAGAATAAAGTCCCTGCCGCCAAACGCGCTGACCATCATCAGCAGTGTCGATTTTGGAAGATGGAAATTGGTTAGCATTCCGTCAATCGCCTTAAATTCAAACGGGGGATATATAAAAATATCGGTCTCGCCAGCGTCCGCCTTCACCTGGCCGTGCTTGGCCCATACGCCCTCAAGCGTCCTGACGCTCGTAGTCCCAACTGCCAATATGCGCCCGCCCGCAGACCTGACCCTGTTTATCGTTTCAGCAGCTTGCTCGCCCACGCTGTAACGCTCCGAATGCATCTTGTGTGATGCAACATCCTCCACTTTCACCGGCAG
>JBFIFS010000028.1:0-20981 GCA_041602695.1 Kiritimatiellia bacterium | reverse complement strand
GTCGGGTACCTTGAAAGCATTGTGTCCGGGGACGGATTCATAAAGGCGGCGGAAATAGCTACGTCCAAGAAGCCTGTAGTCATCTTCAAAGCAGGTGTCACGCAGTCCGGCGTAAAGGCGGCTTCATCACACACAGGCAGCCTTGCCGGCGCGGACATCGCCTACGGCGCGGCATTCAGGCGCTCCGGTGTCATCCGCGCAGAGACTTATGAAGCCCTTTTTGATTATGCAACAGCTTTGGCAATGCAGCCCCTCCCCAAAGGAAAACGTGTAGCGGTCATCACCAATGCCGGAGGGCCCGGAATCATGGCGGCCGACGCGGTAGAGCAGTCCGGCATGCAGATTGCCACTCTTGAAGGCAGCACCGCCACTGCCCTGGCCAAGAAGCTTCCCGTAGCGGCGAGTGTCGGCAATCCCATTGATGTTCTGGGTGATGCTGACCCGGAACGCTACACAACCGCCGTTGAGGCCGCCCTGGCTGACGAGACAATTGACGCCGTCGTGGTAATATTGACGCCACAGGCCATGACCAAGCCCGCGGAAACGGCGCGCTGCATCGCTCAGTGTGCCCGAGGGTCGGATACTCCTATTCTCGTGTCATTCATGGGCGGAGAGGACGTCATGCCGGGACGTGACGAACTGGTGGCGGCCAATCTCCCCGACTACCCGTCGCCCGAGCGCGCTGTAGCAGCTCTTCGGGCAATGGTCGAATACGCCGAATGGCTCAGGCGCCCCCCGCGTGTGATAGACCGCTTTTCTGTCGATACCGACCGGGTAACAAGGATTATCGAGGAACATATCAGCTCGGACCAGATGCAGGTCGGCGAGGCCGCCGCCAAAGACATTCTGCGGGCCTACGGCTTCAACGTCCCGCCAGGCCGGCTGGCTCCGACGGCCGAGGAGGCGATAGATACTGCGGACAAGATCGGCTACCCGGTTGCAATGAAGATCGCCTCGCCCGATGTTATACACAAGTCCGACATGGGAGGGGTAAAGCTCAACCTCGGCTCGCGCGAAGCTGTAAGGGATGCCTTTGACCTCATGATGCTCCGCATAACCCAGAAACTGCCCGATGCCAGGATCGATGGAGTGTATGTGGAAAAGATGTGCAAGAAACGCCGGGAAGTAATTCTGGGTATGACACGCGACCCTCAGTTCGGCCCCATGCTCATGTTCGGGCTCGGCGGAATATTCGTGGAAGTCATGAAGGACGTGGCATTCTATATCGCCCCTATCACGCAGAACGAAGCTATGCAGATGCTGAAGAGCACAAAGTCATATGCTTTGCTGGAAGGCGTGAGAGGCGAGGCAAGCGTGGACATTGAAGCTGTGGCGGGAAGCCTGCAGAGAATCAGCCAGCTCGTCACAGATTTTCCCCAAATCATGGAAATGGACATCAATCCCTTCATGGCCGGCCGCCTAGGCGAGGAATCCATAGCCGCGGACGCCAGGATCACGCTGGCCAAGGCAGGCCCTTCCGCGCCCGTGCTGCAGCAGCATTGAGCTGCCGCAACTTAACGGAGCAGGAAAACGTTCTTAACAACGGCCGTTTTGTAAGTATTATTCCCGCATGAGGTTAGTAGGGAAAATTCTTGCCGCAGTGGCCATCATGGCCTCGCAGGCTTCAGCAGGCTTTATCAGCATTGAAAGCATTCCCTCAGTGTTCATTGAGAACGGGAGTGTAACCGCCTCTATAGAGCTGCAGAACCTGGGCGATGAGCCCGCGTATGACGTGTCGATGCGCGCCGCCTGCGGAACTCAGCACGGCAGCTCAGCAACGATCGCGGAGCTCGCTCCTGACAAGGCGGTCCCTTTGAGCGCCCCGCTTGGAGCCGCCCCCTCTCCTGACGGCATATATACCGTAGTCTACACTATCTCTTACAAGGATTCGGGCGGTAAGACGTATTCCGCCCTGAACACAATCTCACTTGTAACTGACCTGGATTCCCCCCCTTACAATCCTCTTTATCTCGAGATAGAAAATGCAGCGCTTGATGGAAGAACCGACCTGGCCGCGGTCATATCGGCTGCAGAAAGCGTCAAGGGCGCATCCGTAAGCCTCTATTTGCCGGACGAATTCGGCACCCGGAAGACAACTCACACGCTGGACCTTGAGAAGGACGAGACACGCCCGCTGACGTTTACGATCAGGAACCGGGGCGCCAACCAGGGCAGCACTTACCTGGCACTGGTCGTCACGGACCATATCTCCGATGGCGTCCATCTCAGCCGTGCGACTCCTTTCAATATCAAGGTTTCTTCCGCTGTAAGCCCCTCGCAATCCCCCATGCTGTTTGTCTTACTGGCTGTTCTAGCTGCTGCCGGCGTGTTCCTTCAATTTCCTCCGATCAGAAGGGCCGTCCGTCTCTCAGGCAAAGCGCGTACCTATGCCGGCGGAGCCATAGCTGCAGCATGCATACTTGCCCTGGAAATCTTCCTCTTCTGCAACCTGCAGCCACAGTATCTCCTTATGGATACTACAACCGTCGGCGGCGACACCCCTGCCCACAACTATATCGCGTCACACCTCAGCGACTCGCTGTTCGGTCACGGACGAATAGTTTCATGGGCCGGTGGGTGGTGGTGCGGGTTCCCGATGTTCCAGTTCTACTTCACCCTTCCCTACCTGCTTATCGCCCTCATCGACCTCGTGCTGCCCTTCAACATCGCCTTCAAGCTGGTCTGCATCGCAGGGATCCTGGGGCTCGCACCGGCCGCGTGGGGCGCGGCAAGGCTCATGAAGCTGCCAAAGCCCATACCGGTGGCCTTTGCGCTGTTTTCAATTCCTCTACTCTTCGACCACTCTCACGAAATGTGGGGCGTAAATATCTACAGCACGCTTGCGGGCATGATCTCGAACAGCCTGAGCTTTCCTATCATGCTCCTGTTCGTGGCTTCTTCATGGCGTGACTGCGAAGACCAGCGCTTCCGGCCGCTTACAGTTGCTCTCCTGGTCGCGGTACTTGCCTCTCATTTCTTCACATCAATAATAGGCATTTTAACCGTTGCGATTATGCCGTTCCTGAGGAAAAAGGATGAGGTCCGCAAGACGATACTGCTCCTCGGCGGCGAAATAGCAATGGGCCTTTCGATCATGGCCTGGTGGATCATCCCCCTGGTCACCAAAATAGAGTATACGGCTGATTTCGGGACGAATTGGCCAAATATATCTTTCTTCACCCAGCTTCCTCTGTTCGCCCGGATACTCTCACCCCTGCTGATCCCCGCGGCGGTTATGCTTATACTGAAGAAATGCCGCGTGGTGGCTGTGTTCCTGTGGATGCTTGCGGGAGCCATCCTGCTCTTCTTCTTTGGGTTTGATGTCTCCAGCGTGTTCGTGAACGTGCGGCTCTGGCCTTTTATCGTGTGTTCTCTCATTATGCTTGAGGCGATTGGCCTTGGTTATCTGCTCTCATTTCTGCCGGTGAAGCGGGCCCTTCTGCCTGCCTGCGCCGCGGCCGTTCTAATGTTCGCCGTCGATGAACCCAACCATGTCTCGGCCTGGGCCAAATGGAACTTCGAAGGGCTGGAATCAAAGCAGCACTACGCGGTCTTTGAAAAGCTGGTGCTTCCTCTTGAAGGAACGCCCGGGCGCCTGGCCAACGACCTGTGTCACGAGAACAATATGCTCGGTTCAAGCAGGATCTTCGAACTGGTTCCGCATCTGACGGGCAAGCCGATCCTCGAGGGCGGAATCGTGAACTCCGCCGCCGGGTCCATGTTTTCCTACTACATACAGGGTGAAACATCTGAGAACTGCGCGGGTTTCCCGACGAACGTTAAGCCGACAACATTCAATATAACCAATGCGACGAAACACCTGGAGCTGTTTAATGTAAAACACTTCATAGCCCGATGGGAGAACACCCGGCAGGCACTCTCCGACCACAGGGACTGGCGGTTTGTCGCACGCGAAAAGCAATGGGAACTCTTCGAGCTTATGTCACATGACGCGACGCCCGTCTTCGTCCCGCGCAACATGCCGCTTGCCGTGGAGCTTCATAAAGGCGTCATGGACTGGAAGACCGCCGGGCTCGAATGGATCTACAACATCGAGAGCGTAGACCAGCACTTTGTAATAGTGCCCCACGGCGCACAGCCACCCCGAGGACTTGATGCAATCAGCGCGAGCAGGTACCTGTCCATCATGAAAGCCCGTGACCATGAACTCATTGACGCCCTGCGCGCGCCGCCCCTGCCGGCGGCCGAGATCGAGATGATACAGCACAATGATTACGCGATAGAGTTTAAAACTTCTGCTCCGGGCGTACCTCATATAATCAAGACAACCTGGTACCCAAACTGGGTTTCTGAGAGCGGTGAGGACATCTACATGACAACTCCATGCTTTATGATGGTCATACCAGGCAGCGAGCATGTCCGCATAAGATACGCACGGACAAGAGCGGACATTACCGGTATCCTGATAAGCATTATCGGCCTGATATTACTTCTTGCCCTGTTCAGCAGGAGACTTCTTAATACAAGATTAACGTCTCGATGAGGTAAGCATGCTCAGGAACTGGATCCTGAAATCTTCTGATGCCCTGTTCGGCCCGCCCGCCTGCGGGATTCTCGCCGCCCGCCTGTCACTGAAAGGCAGATCCAAGGCGCCTGCGGACTGGCAGCCCGGAGACCCCGGCCGCATTCTGCTGATAAGGCCTGGCGGTATCGGCGACATGCTCCTGCTTCTTCCAGCACTTAACGCATTGCAGGCGGCATTTCCATCAGCACAAATAGATGTCGTATGCGAGCAGCGCAATCTTCCGGTCATAGATCTCTCAAACAGCGGCGCGCGCTGCCTGCCCTATGACAGGAACCCTCTCTCGTTTATTTCCGCTCTTCTTAAGACGCCCTACGACATTGCCATCGACAGCGAACAGTTCCATCATTCTTCAGCCGTCTTCGCAGCACTCAGCGGCGCACCAGTCCGGATAGGCTTCAACATCAACCCGCGCCGCAATGGCCTTTACACTCATCTCGTCCCTTATTCACCTGATGGTTTTGAGGGAAGCGAGTTCCTTCGACTTCTTGGCCCGCTTGGCATAGAAAGCCGCGCCTTCCATCCCGCGATGATTCGACCCGGCAACCCTGAAGCTGAACTTGATTCCAGTCTGCTGAGACGTCTGGAGGAACTGAAGAAAGGCGGCCAGCGCCTCGTGCTTGTTCATGCCGGAGGCAGTGTGAAGCGCAAGATGTGGCCTGAAGAGAAAATGGCTGAACTGGTAGGGAGGCTGACCGCCCAGCCTGAAACCGCGGTTGTGGTGCTCGGCACAGAAGCTGACGGCGGCCGGGCATCTCGTGCCTGCGCGGAGGCCTCAAGCGGTAAGGCTGTTTCGGTTTCTCACAGCCTTACCCTCAAACAGTGCGCTGCTCTCATTTCAATGACGTCCCTTTTTGTCGGCCCTGACTCCGGCCTTCTTCATCTGGCGGCCGGGTGCAGCGTTCCTACAGTCGCGTTATTCGGGCCTTCGGACCACATCAAGTGGGGCTACGGAGGGCGCGGGAGGCATGCCGTGGTGCGCAACCCGGTGCCATGCTCTCCGTGTTTCATCTTCGGTTACAGCAAGCCGTGCCGCAACTACGAATGCATCAACGGGATAAGCGTCGACGATGTAATCGGGGCATGCAACAGGATAGCGGCCGGCTCAGCATAGGCTCACGGAGCGGCGTCCAGGTCGGGCATGGCCATCTCCCGGCGCCAGTGATCATTGATTCGCCTTAGCCCGCCCTCGTAATGCTCCATGCCCTTTATGAGCTCCAGCGCCTTGAAGGCTTCGGTGAAGTCGCCGGCCATGGCGTGAAATTCAGCCAGGGCGCAATGATTGAACGGCTCCCAGTAATGCCAGTCAACATAGGCCTGCCAATACTCGACAGCAGACGCGGGATCCTGCTCAGCCAGGAGGCGCGCCCTTATCATGCGAAGCTGCCCCTTGTAGGGGTTAAGGTTCAGCCCCCTCTCGCACCAGTAATCCGCAGCGCTCATAAAATACTTCCGCTCCTCGCCTTCTGACTTCAACCCCTCGGTATAAGCTCTTTGGGCCGTCCATATGGTGAAGAAGTAGTTATACGGATAATAGCGATAAGCGGTCGAGCAGCTTGACAGTATCCCCCGGACATTCCCTTTCCCGGAGCCATAGCGGGAGTTATGATAAAGGAGATATGCGGCGGAAGCCCTGAGCCCCCTGGTAATCCCAAGTACCGACACGACAAGAAGCAGCATTGCCGAAGCGAGTATTGCTGTCAGTCTCAGTTTCACTTGGCATTTTCAGGTTGCAGCGCCTTGGTAGTGCTCGTGGTCGAGGACGTGGTCGTGGTTGAAGCAAAGAAAGGCACCAGCCAGTCACGTCGAAGCTTCTTGGAAATCTCTTCGGCTTTCGCAAGATGTTTGGATGAGGACTCGAGCAGGTCTTCGATCTCATCGAGGTCCGGCTTCTGGCCAGACCCGGCGTCACCGCGCGGCGCTTTACACATTTCCTCTGCTTTTTTCGCAGACATCTCCGCCTTCATCGAGCATTCAACGGCCTTTTGCACCTGACCAATCACGTCTTCAAGCTCTTCGGCAGCGTTGTTCAGCTCGTCCCTGGCCTTGCGAATGTTTTCGGATTTTCCAGATGTCATGGCCGACACAAGCGCCTTGTGCGCCTCCTCCCTTTCCGCGTCCGCATTCTTCAGGGCGTTCAAGCTCAAAACACGGTAGTCCATTGCCCTGCGGCGGCATGCTGAGGCCTCGCGCGCCAGGGCGCGGGCCGGATCAGGTGCTTCAGTTTCCTCTGCCGCAGCGAAACGGAACAACGCGACGAACAGGCACAGAAGGACAGTGAATCGAAAATTCAGACGGCTGTATTTCATTTGGATCAGAACACCCTGCGAGGCACAACAATGATATCACCAGTGCGGATCAACGGGTCCTCTACTTCTCTCTTTTCTATCTTTTCAGCATCATAAACCGTGGTTTCGCGACCTCGAATAAGCTTTATCTCCCACTTCTTGGCGTAATCTGTGTATCCTCCCGCCATTATGATGCCCTGGACCAGGGTCACATCTCCGGAGACAGGGAAGACGCCTTCCTTTTTGACTTCGCCGCGAACGAAGAACTCGCCCTCCTGCGCGACCACAATCACGTCGATGGATCTGTAGAACTGCTTCTTGATATAGGCCTCTCTTATCATCTGCTCAGCTTTGGCTGTGGTCAGGCCTTCTATCTTAACTGAGCCGATCAGAGGAAGCGTCACCAGCCCAAAATCGTTGACGACGTTCTCGATCTCCTGGGGCTGCGGAATTCCGGTCAGCGAAATCTTCACTTTGTCCCCCTTGCTCAGGGACCGCACAAAACCGTTGGTGAGGAGCGCGGGAGAGACAATTCCGCCGCCCGACGCATCGCTGCTCCAAGTCCAGACGTCCCTGTCCGACTCATCCGGCCTGTAAGTTGCCGCCTTTCGGGAGGCACCCCCGCCTGCCGTTACGCATCCGGCGGCTACAAAAAGGCAAAGCAGCAGCGTTGGGATCGCGTACGCGAGAGCCTGTCTAATATGCCTTGAAAACTCCACTTCGACTGCTAACTCCTGCGCTTGCCGCTCTTCTCCGGGTAATACGTGTAATGCTGCTGATAGTAATAGGCGGAGTAGTCTTTGGAAACATTAATGTTATTCAAGACAACACCGATCATGTTGCCGCCGATATTGTGAATCATGTCACGGGCCCTTATTGAGAGCGCCTTCGGGTACTTCCTGTGCTGGACAACAAGAAGCACACCATCCATCTCGCTCACCAGCAGCGAGGCATCGCTGACGCCAATCGCCGGCGGCGCATCGAAAAATACGTAGTCGTAGCTGGCTTTCAGCTCCTTGATGAGGTCCTTAACAACCCTCGAATTGAGCAGTCCGTGAACCGGCGCGTCAATCTGGCCGCTCGACAGGAAATCAAGATTTGTCACGCTCGTCCCAACAACCGCGTCCTCAAGGCTCATCTCGCCAACAAGCACATTTGCCAGGCCCGTTGCGTTGGGAAGCGAAAGGATCTTGTGCTGGCGGGGACGATGGAGATCTGAGTCAACTATAAGCGTGCGGTCACCAAGCTGAGCGCATATGCAGGCCAGGTTGAAAAGGGTGAGCGACTTCCCTTCGCCCACGCTGCCGCTGGTAACGCAAAGCGTCTTCCCGGAAGTGAACCTCTTCGAGAACTGTATATTCGTCCTGAGGACCCTGTAGGCTTCAGCGTGGGCCAGATCGGCCTTCTTGTCGATAAGCGGCTTGATTCGCTGGGGCAGGACTCCGACCACTGGGGCTCCCATGATCTTCTCGATTTCATCGATCGTCTTGATCGAGGTGTCCAGGTACTCAAGGAAATACGCGAGGCCTATTCCGGCCCCAATGCCCAGCACAACGCTGAGGGCAATGTTAACAAACGGCTTCGGCCTTACCGGATCCTTTGGGTCCGCCGGCTTTGCTGCCGACACGAACTCCACCGTGGTCTGGGGAATCCTCAACTCGATGCCCTCCTGCAGGTACTTGGCTTCAAGCTGGTCCCTGATGGCCCTTGCATGCGCCAGCTCCTCGCTCGCCCTGTCAAATTCCAGATAGGCCCCGGACTCGGCGGACAAATCAGTCTGCCTCAGCTTTTTCGCTTCCGCTTCTATGACCTCAAATTTTGCTTGGACGGCATCGTAGTCCGCTTTCACCCCGGTAACAAGGCCCCTGAGCGCTTCGCCTACCTTGACTTTCAGTTCGATGATGCCCTGCTGGACCTCTACAACCTTTGGATGCTTGAGCCCAAGAGTCTCGGTAAGACGGCTTAACTCGATTTCCGCCTTTCTCTTCTCCAGTACCAGGGCGGCCAAAGCCGGATCTTCGACAAGGTGAATGGCTGCGTCCAGAAGCTCATCGGCCGGCAGGCCTATGATGGTTTCATAGCGGGCTTTCTTCTCCTCAAGTTCCATCCGGGTCTTCAGTCGGAGGTCATTGAGCTGGACTATTTCCCTCTTTTCTATCGAGTCCCCGCCACCGTCACGTGTCGCAAGGAACATCAGGCCGTGTTTCTTTCTTATGTCCTCAACCACGTCTTCAAGATCCTTGACCGTCTTCTTCTGTTCATCCAGCTCGTCGCGCATGGCCTGAAGGGCCGCCTGCTTGGCTGTCCGGCTCTTCTCCGAAGCCTGGTCCCTGTATACCTCCACGACAGCATTGGCGATCTCTGCAGCGAGCCTTGGCGCTTCGTCCGAAGGCTTGGAAAGATAAACCTGCACCTCAATAAGGTTTGTGTCGCGATATTGCTGCACCTTGATCTGGCTCGAAACGAGTTTGACTGTCCTGTCGAAACTCTTTTCCTTCAGCAAATCATAGTAACCGTAGGCGCGCCCCAGCTTTTCATTAAGCCCCAGGCGCCTGACCGCTTCCTCAACGATCGGCCGCGACTGTATTATCTGAAACTGCGTTCGGAGGAAGAGCGGATCATAGCGGAACATCGGCTCCCTGGAAAACAACGGTATGTCCGGCGAAGGCTTCGTAACCTGCATCACGGCCGACGCCATGTATACGCGCGGCATGTAATACGTAACGCCTGCTCCCACGATCACAGTGAGAAGAAAGACCGCTACTACGATCTCTTTACGGGACCTGATTACCCGCCAGTAATCCAGAAAATGCGATGTTTCCTGGCTATCGCTCATCAAAACTGTCGAGAGACCGATATCGTCGTGGCGTTACGGCTGAAGTTCCTGCCAAAGGTCACGCCAGAGTCTGAATCCACCTCTTCCGAGCGGAACCTAATGCCGAACTCCGTCGCACTTGTGTGTTTGTAAACGCCGCCAACTTCAAGAATCGTGCTGGTCTCATCACCCGCGGCAGAAGTGGCGCCTCCGCTGGGGAGGGATTCCTCGCTGTAGCTTCCCGTGTGATAGATTGCCGAACCCGTGAGAACTATGTTCCTCTCTTTCAGCGTCCAGTCTATGGTCGCTTTAAGATCAGTTGCCTCCTGCGCCGCAAACGGAAACACGTCCGACTCCCTTACACGATGGTCCAGCGAGCCTCTGATAGCCACCGTAGGGATCGTGTTCCCTCCGAACGAAAGGTTTACCATTGGAGTTGCTTCGTTGCCGAGCGCCTCATCCGCGTAGTCGACAAACTGAACACCAAGCCTTGCGCCCATGCGCATGCTGGGGCTTGCGATATGTTCAATACCCACCGCGCCGATGGCCGTCATGAAGCTCCTGTCCAAACCTGCCAGCTCCTTGTAGCCGGTTCCGCCGACCTGCAGTTCAAGGGCAAGCGCGGACTTCCGCTGATACTGCCTCAGGTAGAGGAGGTTAAGGGAATACCTGTCCTCATCCGACTGGTCTGCTACTTCGGACTCATCAAAACGCTTCAAAGTGTACAGTCCGTAAATGTCGAGGGTGTTTACCTTCTGCACGTTCTTGTGCGTTCCGATTTCGAGGTAGTTGAAGATATAACTGCTGTCGCGACGGAGCAGCGTGCCGCCCTGCGTAACAGCCGGATCGTCCGTGTAGTTGAACTGATTGATCACCCGCGTTTCCTGTATCTCAGATGACTTCTTACGCAGGTCGAACTTGGCGTAATGGTACAGCTCGCCTTCGTTCTGGATCAGGCTTGGCTCAGTCCTGTGCCTGAAGATCGGGTTGTACGTGAATGTCAGAAGAGACGCATCTCCAGGCTTCCCCTTGAAGATAAACTTCGGCCCAATATAATAATCAATATTACTTTCCTGTACCTCTGAAGAGTCCCTGTTGTCAGTGACCTCTGCCGACACGGACAGCTCAAAGCGGAAAGGGTCATCGACCTTGCTGCTCTGAGCCATGGAGTCGATCGTCATAGCGCTGAGCGCAACCGCCACAGTAAGCATACCAATTGAGAAACGATTCATATCTTCCTCCCTATAGAGTTTCACGCTTGTTCTCAGGCATTTCACCCAAAATCGGGGCATTACCCAAAGTCTGTAACTTATACCCGCACCGCCTCTCAGCGTCAATTCAAAAACCCATTGCCGAAGATCGCAAACACATAGGCAAATATATGAAGCGCACAGAGTTGCGGATTCGACAGGTTTGCTCGAGGCCCCAAAATGTGTGTTTACGAGAGGCAGACATTTGCTATTGTCGTGGAGATGAGCCCCCAGAAGACATCTTTTTCCTACAAACTGTCGCCAGAGCAGGGCGCTGTCCTGACAGATATCCTCAAGAACGGCAACTACCGCCGGACCCGCGTCGAACACACATCTATTTCTGCCGAAATCCCAAATTGCAGGATAAACCTGTACAAGAGCGGCAAATGCCTGGTCCAGGGCAAGGAAGCCCAGGATTTTGTGACCTTTGTATTGGAGCCGCTTGTCCTGCAGCAGGCCGCGCTCGGCTATGAAGACGTCCTGAATCCGGAGGCGTTCGCCCCGCACATGGGCGTTGACGAAAGCGGAAAGGGCGACTTCTTCGGGCCCATCGTAATCGCATCAGCCTACATAGACGGAAAGCTGGCCGATGCCTTGACCGAGATGGAGGTCCGCGACAGCAAAACCATCACAAGCGAAAAGAAGCTCCTCGCCATGGGCAGGGACATAAGGAAAACGCTAAAGGACCGCTTCGCGATTGTCCGGATCGGCCCGGAGGCATACAACCGGCTTTATGCTAAGTTCAGAAACCTCAATCAAATGCTCGCCTGGGCACACGCCAGGGCGATCGAAAACCTGCTTGAAAAGGTACCTGCGTGCCCCCGCGCTATTTCCGACCAGTTCGGGAAGAAAGAGCAGGTTGAGAAAGCCCTTATGAAGAACGGCAAGAAGATCGTCCTGGAACAGATGCATCGCGCCGAATCGGACCTGGCCGTTGCTGCTGCTTCAATTCTCGCGCGCGAGGAGTTTGTACGGGCGCTGAAAAAGATGGAGCAGGACTCAGGCATGGACCTGCCCAAAGGCGCCTCGGCCGGCACGCGGGCAGCGGCAGTTGAGCTTATCAGGAAGAACGGGCCCGAGATCCTGCTGACCCATGCGAAATGTCATTTCAAAACGACCGACGACGTGCTCAAGGAAACCGGCTTCACCCGCGGCGACGTAGGCGAAAACGCCACGATTACATCAAAGCCTTACAGCTTCCGCAGGAAAGCCGGCGGCACCAAAACCGACTAGAAAGCGCCGAAAAAGATGCTGGTGAAAGTTGCCACGGGCGTCGTCTCGCGCATGTCATCTATGGCCGCGCGTATCTCTTCAACGGCGCCCTTCACCTCGAGATAAAGCGCCTCGTCGCGAATCAGTTTGCCGACCGTTCCCTCTCCCTCATCGATACTGGCAGCGATGCTGCTGAGTGATTCGACCGTTTCCGAGAGGTCCTTGTAGAGCTGATCGTCAGGGCCCAGGAGTTTACCAATGGTTCCCTCCCCTTTCTCGACCCTCTCTGAAAGTCTCTTAAGGGAGGCCATTGCCGAAGTAAGATCTTCGTAGAGCGTATCATCTTCAGCCAGCAAGCGGCCGAGGGTGCCTTTCCCTTCCCTGAGCCTCTCGGCAATGTCCCTCATGGAAACAGAGGCCTCCTGGAAATTTTCTACTATGCCCCCTTCAACAACCCCTCGCCTGACCGCGTTCATGAGCTCCGCCGCGTCAGCTATGAGGTCGTACGGCTGCTGTCCCTGGTACACGAATGATTTCTTGGCAATTTCTGCTGCCGCTTCGGACCCTTCGTTAATCAGCAGATAACGACCCCCAAGAATTGATGTCGCGACAATGTTGACTCGATAGTCCTCTTTCATTCGAGGCCTGACCCCCGCGTTGAAAACGGCCACTACATGAACGCCGTCCTTCTCTAGACGCATCTCCTTGACCTTGCCAACGGTCATGCCGCGCACCACTACATTGTCGCCGTCCCTCAGGCCCATCACGTCATTGAAGACGACTTCCATCGTCTGCTTGTTGCCGAACCACGTCTCCTTGGAAAGCATGATCGTGAAGTAACCAAGCCCGAGGAGAACCATTATAATAAAAACGCCGACAACGACCTCAATAGTCAGCTCCCTGGCGATCCAGTCCTTTTTCATTTTCTCTTCCTTTCCCAGGAACCTTCTTTCGTAATAAATTGCGATTCAAGGAAGCTGCGCACCTCCTGCCGCTCTGACCTTATAAATTCATCAGGAGTGCTTAGCTCTATGATCTTTCCGCCGTGCAGCATCGCGATCCTTGTGCCTATCGACAACGCACTGTGGAGGTCATGCGTCACCACAACGCTCGTCATGCTGAGGCTTTCGCGCATGTCGTTAATGAGCGTATCAATGGTTCTTGCTGTCACAGGGTCCAAGCCGGAAGTGGGTTCATCATAGAGCACGATCTTTGGATTCCTTATGATGGCGCGGGCGAGGCCCGCCCTTTTCCGCATGCCGCCGGAAATCTCGTCAGGCCGCTTGTCAGCGTCGGATTCGAGCCCCACAAGCGCAAGCGTCTCGCTGACCTTTGAATTGATAAGCTCCTCCGGCATGTCCGTCTTCTCGAGCAGCGGAAGCGCCACATTTTCGGCAAGCGTCAGCCATGCCAGGAGCGCGCCGCCCTGGAATAGGTATCCGAATTTTTCGCGGACGGACTCAAGGGCTTCTCCGGTGAGCTGGGTGACCTCCGTGTCGTCTACAAAAATGTCCCCGTCATCCGGGGTAAGGAGCCGGACCATGTGTTTAAGCGTCACGCTCTTACCCACTCCCGAAGGCCCGACGATAACGAATATTTCGCCTTTGCCTATCTCAAAGCTGACATGATCAAGGATCGTTTTGCCGCCTAGAGTCTTACTGACATTGTCAAACCGTATCATGATATGTAGAAGAGCCTGGTGATGAAATATCCCATAATGAGAATAAGCAGGAACGAAGTTATGACCGCCCGCCTGGTTGCCTTGCCCACGCCTACGGCCCCCTCCCTTGCATCAAAGCCCTCATGACATGCTATTATTGTAACGATTACCCCGAAGACAAAGGCCTTGAAAAGCCCTACCCGGAGGTCCTTCAATTCAGCAAAGCGCGTGGCATTCTCTATATATGCCCCCCAGGCCACGCCAAGCTGGGTCTTGCCTACGAGACCGCCGCCAAGCACACCCATCACACACATGTAGAAAGACAGTATCGGGGTCATAACAGCCATCGCAACCAGGCGCGGCATGACCAGGAACTTGACCGGATCGATCGACATGATTTCCAGGGCCGCCACCTCTTCTGAAACAACCATTGTCCCGATCTGGGCGGCAATTGCCGAGCCCACACAGGCGGCCAAAATGAGTCCTGTCATGAATGGCCCCATCTCTCGGAGCATGGAGACCATGACGGCCGTGCCGATATTGACCTCCTGGTTGAAGCGGGCAAGCTCAATGCCCGTCTGCAGGGCCAGTATCATTCCCGTGAAAACCGCAACGACGGTAATTACACCCAGGCTCTTGATGCCGAACACAAACATCTGTCCGACAATTTCCCGCCGCGACCTCGGCGTAAACATGAACCGGGCCGACCAAACAGCCTGCGCGAACAGCATGACAGCCCTCCCGCCGTCCCGGCAGAAGGAGAGTACGCTGCGCCCGATTCGACCAAACAGGTTCTGGGCCGGCGGATAGTAATGTGGCTCATGTGTGATCATTTTCCCGAAACCTTCTTGTTTCCAAAGCGAAGGAAGTATAGCACCCTCCATCGTCTAACGCCATCTTCCACCTCGCGCCCAAACAGGCCCGCAAGGACGTTCCATTTTGAAAATTCCTCCGCCGATGCCGCGCGCTTACGGGAATACAGGGGAAAGACCGAGAACGCCCTGTCACCTTCGGCGCCCTTCTTGTTCCTGTATATTCCCCACAGCAGCTCCGTTTCATAATTCTCGCCCGCACGGGTACGGTTATAAATCGTCCAGAGCGGGGCAAAGTTTCGCTCAACCGGGGCCGTGTTCTTCAGCGGCCAGAGCTCCAGGCAGCGCAGCCTGCTCGCATCGCCTTCCCTGCGATACGAGACCAAGGGCCAAAGCTTGAAGTAGCGCGCCGTGACCTCGGCCGCGAGGTCCTGTTCGATGCTTGTGGTTTTGTCAGCGTATACGAATGGCAGGGCCCTGAACGAGTTAAGCCTGCGGTCCGGAAGCGTGGTTTCTGAAGCATGGAACACGGGCCAGAGAAAGAAGCCGCTTTTTGTGGCCCCCTTTTCACGCGCTCCCCATACCGGCCAGAAGTAAAGCTTGTCCTGCTCCCCCGATTCATACTGGAAGAAAGGCCATGGCGCATTAACTGCCCTCCGCTCCGGACCTTCGAGCCACTTGAAGAAAGGAGGCGCGAGCCAGTACGTCCGCTCTTCTCCTACCCTGGAGTAACCGGTCACCGGAAAGAAGATGAATCCGCCGTCATCGGTCTTCTCAAAGTCTGCACTGGTCCATATCGGCCACATAACGAAGCGTTTCTTCCAGTGGCCATAATACTCGGCCTGGCCGTAAAAAGGGAAAACACGCCAGCGCGAGCCCTCGTCCCGCGTGGTCCAGGAGACAAAAGGCCATAGAACATCGTGCGACACAGATTCATTCACCTCAGTCCTCGCGTACAAAGGAAAAAGCGCGAAGCTGATGCGGTCCCTTCCAAGGAACTCCCTGATTGTTCCGCCTACGGGAAACACGGCGAAGTAATGCCCGCCATCCGAGGCCTCGCCCTGGAAAAAAACCGGTATCAGGTGGTTCTTGTAGCGCGACTCCCTGTCCAGCTCATAGTCATGCCCGAAGCCGGTCAATACGCGCCAGTAGGACTCGTTTCTGAAGATCTTGTGGGTGGCAACGGGCCAGACAATTTCCTTGAGAATGCGCGGGCTGTTGGTCTCTGAAACCCTTGCAAAAACAGGGCGGGCCGCTGTAAAGGTATGGCCGTCCGCATGCTTCTGCCTTTCCCAGAGCGGGCCAAGAGCCCGGTAGCGGACACTTCCGTCAAAGGTGCGGTCCCGTGATATTATCGGGCCGTAATCATAGTCCTTCGAGGAAACCACCTGGCCCATAGATATACTGGCAGGCAGGAGTCCAAGAATCAGGAGACAGGTCGCTCTATTCGACATTCTGGCCATGGTATTCACTGATGCTGCCGGCAACACCGAAGATTTCCGCTATCAGCGCCGCACGTATCCACATGCCGTTCCGCATTTGCCTCCAGTACATCGCGCGGGGGTCATGGTCTACCTCAGGAGCTATTTCTTTGCGCCTCGGGAGCGGATGCATGAGAACGGCGTTCTTTCCCAGTAACTCGAGATGTCTTTCCGTGAATGAGAACTGTGAGATATCAATTGCTGAACTCTCGCCCTTCTTCTTGTCCCATTCGTCCTGGATGCGCGTCATGTATATGGCGTCTGCGTCCGGAACACTGCCGTCGAAATCAGACGACTTCCTGAATTCGACGTTTTTGTCGGAAAGCAGCTGAAGGATGTCGTCGCCTATCTGCAGCTCGTCCGGGGCCACAAAGAGCATCTTCACTCCGTCATACTGGGTCAGCAGCATTGAGAGGGAGCGGACCGTCCTGCCCCGCGCCAGGTCACCCACGAACATGATCGTCTTGCCGTCTATTCCGCCGCGTGACTCGAAGCTGCGCTGTAAGGTATAAATATCAAGCAGCGCCTGGGTCGGATGCTGGTCTTTGCCTGATCCCGCGTTGATAATCGGAACAGGGCGCGACGACTGCGAGAGCACCCAGGCCATTCGTTCGGCCAGCCCCCCGATTTCTGTCCGCATGATCACAACATCGTAATATGAGCTGAACGCCCTTATTGAATCGTCCTTGGACTCGCCCTTGAACTCGCTGGAGGTCGCCGGGTCCCGCACCTCCCCTATGCGCATACCCAGGATCTGGCATGCGGCACAGAATGAAAGAAATGTCCGGGTGCTCGGCTGGGTGAAGAACAGCATCGCCCGCTTATGCGCCAGGAGTCCCTGCAGCATCCTCGAGCCTTCCGGCGTCTTGGCAACGAACCTGATCTGCGTCGCGAGGGTACCGAGCCTGTCGAGGAAGTCCCTCCTGAACTGCTGGGCGATCAGCACGTGCCACAGCTTCTTCTCCAGGAGATGCTCACCTTTTTCTTCAGGTGACAGAGCGTGGAAGTCCTCCCAGGATATACTGCTTAAAGGCATGATTTTCTCCTCGTCAGCATTCTGTCAGCGTCGCGACCATAAGGGCCTTGATCGTGTGCATGCGGTTCTCTGCTTCATCAAATACGCGCGAAAAAGAGGCGTTGAAGACGTCGTCCGAGACCTCAAGGGCTCCGGTCTCCCTGGTCACCTCAGTGTGCGAATCATGGAACGCCGGCAGGCAGTGCAGGAATATGACGCGTCCATCCTCAACGTTCCCCGTATTCTTCATCAGCGCCATGTTCACCTGATACGGCATAAGCAGCTTCTTGCGTTCTTCCGCCTTGTCCTCTTCTCCCATGGAAACCCACACGTCTGTATATACTGCGTTTGCCCCGTCAACGGCGGCTGCGGGGTCATTCGCGACCTGAACGGTTCCGCCTGTCTCCGAAGCTATCGCCTGCGCCTCAACCACGGCGGACTCTTCCGGCTTAAGCTCATCGGGTGTACAGTTCACGAAATGCATGCCGGCCATCGCGCAGCCCAGCATCAGCGAGTTGACGACATTGTTTCGCCCGTCGCCAACGTATACCAGCTTCAGCCCCGCGAGTTCACCGAACTCCTCCTGCACGGTCATAAGGTCTGCGAGGGCCTGAGTGGGATGGCTCTCGTCGGTAAGCCCGTTCCAGACGGGTATTCCTGAATGCTGCGAAAGCGCCTGTACCGTCGACTGCTTGTAGCCTCGAAACAAAATGGCGTCAAACATCCTTCCGAGGACGTTGGCGGTATCCACCACCGATTCCTTTTTGCCGAGATGGATTTCATGCGAAGCAAGGTACTCGGCACGCCCTCCTTCGTCAGAGGCCGCAACCGAAGCGGCACAGCGGGTGCGGGTAGACATCTTCTCGAAGATCATCGCTATGTTCTTTCGAAGCAGCAGGTCCCCCCGCATTCCGCCCGCCTTCCGGGCCTTGAGCTCCCTCGCCAGCCCGATAAGCGTCATCATTTCCTGGTTTGAGAGGTCGTTGAGCGTCAGGAGACTGCGCCCTTTGAGATTACACTTTGTCTTAAGCTCATTCATCGCTATTCTTCTTTTCTGATCCAGCTGACCATGGGCAAAAAAACCTTACTAATACTACACAAACAGTTAGATTAGTAAATTGTTCATTTCCCGAACAGGATAGAGGTACTGATTATGACAATGAAGGCCGCGCCAGACTGTATCGAGTGCATGTTCCGGCAGGCCTTGAACACGGCACGTAAGGTCACTGACGACCCGAAGAAGCAGGAGGCCGTGCTCTCGCGCCTCAGGGAAACCCCTTTCAACCTGGACCAGACTCCCGCCGCATTTTCGCAGCCGGCTTACGCCGCCGTCAACGAGGTCCTCGGTGTTCAGGACCCGTACTCCCAAGAGAAGAAGGAAACCAACTCAGCTGCCGCAGCCGTCCTGCCCTCGGTCCAGGGGATAGTTGACCAAAGCCGGGACCGACTCGATGCGGCGCTCCACGCGGCGGTCGCGGGCAATATCATCGACCTTGGAATCGGAGCTTCGTTCGACATCAGCACGGACATCCACCGCATCATGGGCCAGGCGTTCGCAATAAACCACATAGAGGCCCTCCGGGCGGACCTGGCCAGCGCCCACACAGTGCTGTATCTTGGAGACAACGCGGGCGAAATCGTGCTGGACACTATCCTCGTTAAGCAGCTTGCTGAAGACGGGAAGCGGGTCATTTTTTCCGTTAAGTCCGGGCCGATAATAAACGACGCGACAATGGAAGACGCTGAATTCGCCGGCCTGCCGCGGATCGCGCAAGTCATGGAGACGGGCAGCAACGACATCGGCGTCAACTGGGGAAACGCATCAAAGGAGTTCATTGCCTGTTTCGAGGCGGCGGATGTAATCATCAGCAAGGGCCACGGCAACTTCGAAACCTGCCTGGGAAGAAATGAGAATATCTATTTTCTCCTGAAAACGAAATGCCGGCTGGTGGCTGACGAGCTGGGAGTTCCGCTCGGCTCGATCGTTCTCAGTCACAGGGGTGCCCACGCGTGAGCCTCCCTTTTGCTGATTGATTCCACACTCACAATAGGCGTATATTCCGGCATGCAGACAGAGAAACCAAAGCGCTTCGCACTGATTTCCGGTAAGGGCGCGTATCCGCGAATTCTCGCAGAGTCCGCCAGGCAGCAGGGGGCTGAACATATCTCCGCCATAGCCTTCAGGAGGGAAACCGATCCAATCATAGCAAAACTCGCCGACGAAACACGCTGGGTTCATCTCGGCCAGCTGGGAAAGATGCTGGAGGCCCTGAAGTCATGTAACGCGAAATACGCCATAATGGCCGGCCAGATCACCCCGACACACCTTTTCAATGTAAGAATGGACAGCGTGATGATCGACCTTCTCAAAGGCCTCAAGACCAGGAACGCTGAGACCATATTTGGCGCCATAGCCTCCAAACTCAAAGAAAACGGCATCGAGCTCCTCCCCGCTTCCCTCTACATGGAGCCATTCATGCCTGCTGCAGGCGTTCTTTCCGCACGCAAACCCACGGAGAGCGAAGAGGCAGACATCGCCCTTGGCATCGACGCTGCCCTCGCGACGAGCAAGCTGGACATAGGGCAGACCGTTGTCATTAAAGAGGGAACCGTGCTCGCGGTCGAGGCCTTCGAGGGCACGAACGACACCATCCGAAGGGCCGCTAAACTGGGCGGCACCGGCATTGTAATCGTCAAACTGGCGAAGCAGGGACACGACATGCGATTTGACATACCAGTAGTGGGTACGCACACAATCAAGGTACTCAGGAAAGCAAAAGCCGCTGTGCTTGCCGTGGAAGCCGGCAGGGCCATACTGCTGGAGCGGGAAGAGGTAATAAAGCAGGCAGACAGGGCCGGACTGGCCTTAGTTGCCTTTAACAGGACGGGAGAAACCAGGGATGAGTAAGAAAGTCAGGGTAGGCGTAATCGGTGTCGGGAGTCTGGGACAGCACCACGCCAGGATATTTTCACAGATGTCATCATGCGAGCTGGCGGGAATCTATGACCTCAGGACAGAAAGGGCGCTTGAAGTCGCACGGCTGTTCAAGACACAGGCCTTTACCAGCCTCGATGAGCTCATCGGCAGAATCGATGCGGCAAGCATAGTTGTTCCCACTGACAAACATCATGCTCTTTTCGAGCAGCTGTCTAAGAAGAACATCCACATGCTGGTAGAAAAGCCCATTGCCTCGACATCGGCTGAAGCGGAAGCAATGGTACGCCTGGCAGAGAAGAAGAACATCATCCTGCAGGTCGGACACGTGGAGCGCTTCAATCCGGTCATGAATTTCCTCGAAAGCCGGCTAACCGAACCGCAGTTCATGGAAGTCACCCGCATGGCTCCATACCCGCCGCCGCGCGCCGACGGCCCGCCGCGCGGCACAGAGGTAAGTGTAGTGCTCGACCTGATGATCCACGACCTGGAGATCATACTGCACCTCCTGAATTCGAAAGTGAAAGACATCCACGCCGTAGGCGTTCCCGTCCTGAGCTCCACGGAGGACATTGCAAATGTACGCCTCGTATTCGAGAACGGCTGCGTTGCAAACGTTACGGCCAGCCGGATCAGCCAGGAGCGGATGCGAAAGATTCGAGTATTTCAGTCAGATGCTTACGTGTCCCTGGACTATATGAACCAGACCGGCCAGGTTTGCCGCATCCTCGGAGGACGGGTGACCTCCGAGCCCGTCCCGATCGAAAAGGGAGAGCCGCTGGCTTCTGAACTGGAATCCTTCGTCGAGTGCGTTGCGACCCAGAGCGAGCCGGTCGTTTCCGGCCGTCACGCCTCGGAGGCGCTGCAGCTCGCCGTCGAGATTTGTGACCGTATCAGGAAAAACCACTCATGACCGAAAAGGCCGCGCCCCGCTTCATGATCGTTGCCGGAGAAGTGTCCGGTGATATGC
>JBFIFS010000027.1:0-21086 GCA_041602695.1 Kiritimatiellia bacterium | reverse complement strand
GGAGGTCCGGCGGGGATTGCGGCCTCCATACGGCTGCTGGAGCACGGTCACGAGGTCAGGATTATCGAAAAATCGGACAGGCTGGGCGGGACTCCTGAAACCGTTATTCCTGACATGCGTCTGTCGAGTTCGGAAGACGAGGTGTCCGCAATCCTGAAACCGGCTATCGACGCGAGGCGACTGACTGTGAGCCTCAATACGGCGCTGGGTAAGGACATGACGCTCGAGTCCCTTACGTCGGAATACGATGCTGTTCTTCTGGCCGTAGGTCTCGGAAGGGCGACATCCATGAGTGATGGTGCCCGGATCGATGGTGTTTACGACGCCCTTGAGTATCTGAAAGCTGCGAAAGCAGGCGAAGACATGCTTGGCGGCGGGAGTGTCGCAGTTGTAGGCGGCGGCAATACGGCCATGGACTGCGCTGGAACAGCCGCGCGGCTTGGGGCAAAGGATGTCTATCTGATTTACAGGCGCTCTTTCCAGGAGATGCCTGCCTGGCCGGAGGAGCGTGATGCGGTGCTTGCAGAGGGCGTGCACCTCATGATTCTTACTCAGCCGGTCGGCTATGTGGCTGGGGATGACGGAAGGGTCTGTGGCATCAGGGTAGCTAGAACTGAGCTGTCCGAGCCGGATGAATCGGGGCGAAGAAGACCTGTAGTCGTCGAGGGTACTGAGACTGTGATGAAGGTCGACGCGGTCATTGAAGCCATCGGGCAGGAGCTTGGCAGTGAGTCTGCCGAGGAGGTAACTGTTCTGGCTTCGCCACAGGGCAGGCCGCTGGCCAAGAGTGGATCTTTTGCGACAGACAACGAGAAAGTGTTCTGTGCGGGGGACATCATGAGCGGCGGGACCACGGTCGTGCAGAGCGTAAGGGAAGGCATGGATGCCGCTGATGCCATTATGGCTTCGTTCTGAAGGCGGGAAGCGTTTATATTTAGATCATTAATTGAGGAGGCAGACAATGGCTGGAGACAGGAAGGTTGCGCTGGTAACGGGAGCCGGCAGGGGAATTGGGCTGGGGATAGCAAAATGCCTGGCGGGAGACGGATGCGATATAGTCATCTGCGACATTCACGAGGAGGCTCTGGTAGAGGAGGCTTTACAGGCGCTTAGGGACCTTGGCGCGGACGTTCTCTACTGTCGTGCCGATGTAAGCGACGCCGGGGCAAGGCAGGCGATGATGGATGAGATCAGGGCGAAGTTCGGCCGCCTGAACGTCCTCGTCAATAACGCGGGGGTCGCGCCGAGGGTCAGGGCCTCGATTCTTGAGGCCAGCGAGGAGAGTTTTGAGCGCTTGATGAAGATAAACCTGCAGGGTCCGTATTTCCTGACCCAGCTGGCAGCGAACTGGATGATTGGACAGAAGCAGGATGACGAAGCTTTTGCCGGATGCATCATCAATATATCTTCGATTTCTGCTACGGTGGCTTCGCCTACCAGGGGCGACTACTGTATTTCAAAGGCTGGAGTGAGCATGGCGACGAAGCTCTGGGCAGCCTGTCTTGGAGAACACGGTATTCCTGTTTACGAGATTCAGCCGGGCGTCATTGCGACAGACATGACGAGCACGGTTAAGGAGAAGTACGATAAGCTCATTGCTGAAGGGCTCTGTATTGATCCGCGATGGGGCGTGCCGGAGGACATCGGCAAAGCTGCTGCGTCCCTTGTGCGCGGTGACTTGGCTTACTCGACAGGACAGGTGATAATGGTAGACGGCGGACTTACCGTGCAGCGGCTTTAGTTGGGACAACTGTAACAGTAATGCATGTTTGCGCCCGGTAGGTTTTTCGCAGGGCGGGAATACTTGAAGGGGACGGAATGAAGACGAGTAAAGTTGATTTGGGAAAAGGCAATGGAAAGGCCGTTTGCGCCAGGCTGCACACGGTTGTGATTGGAAGCGGCGCGTCCGGGCTTTGTGCGGCTGTTGAACTCTGGAAGCGCGGGGTCCGGGACATTGCGGTCCTGACCGAAGGCCTGAAAATGGGCACGTCAATCAATACCGGCAGTGACAAGCAGACATACTATAAGCTGGCGATGTGCGGGAACGAGGCCGATTCGCCGCTGAGCATGGCGGAATCGTATTTTGCCGGCGGGAGCATGCATGGTGACCTGGCGCTGGTGGAAGCATCTCTCTCCGCGCAGGCGTTTCTCAACCTTGTAGGCCTGGGCGTGCCGTTTCCCCACGATGAATACGGCCAGATTGTCGGGTACAAGACTGACCATGACCCGCGGCAGCGTGCAACATCGATTGGCCCTTACACCTCAAGGGAAATGTGCCGTGCTTTGATCAAGGAGGCGAAATCGCTGGGCATCCCTATGCTTGAGAAGAAATACGTCGTTGAGCTGCTCGTAACGGGCAAGGGGGCAAAGCGCCGCGCGGCCGGAGTGGTCGCGGTGGACGCCAAGTGCAAGCCTGAGATCTATCTTGCCGACAACGTCGTCTTCGCGGTTGGCGGGCCGGGCGGCATTTACAAGACCAGCGTTTATCCGAATGTTCATACTGGTGCAATTGGTGTGGCCCTGAAGGCTGGGGCCAAGGCGCAGAGCCTGCCTGAATCACAGTACGGTATGGCGTCCACCAAGTTCCGCTGGAATGTGTCCGGCACTTACATGCAGGTCGTTCCGCGCTTCATAAGCACTGACCAGAAGGGCGGAGATGAGCGGGAATTCCTACTGCCGTATTTTAGAAATGCCGGCGAAATGAACTCCCAGGTCTTTCTTAAGGGTTACCAGTGGCCATTTGATTCGAGGAAGGCCATCGGAGGCTCGTCCATTGTCGATATCATTGTGTATATTGAAACAGTCCTGAAGGGCAGGCGTGTTTACCTCGATTTCACAAGGAACCCATCCGGGTACAGTCTGTCTGCGCTGAGCAAGGAGGCCTCGGAATACCTCAAGAAGTCCGGAGCCAAACAGAAGCTTCCAATTGGTAGGCTCAGGCACATGAATCCCGGTGCGATAGAGCTGTATGCGAACAACAGGATCGACATCACGAAGGACCCGCTGGAGATCGGCGTGTGCGCGCAGCACAACAACGGCGGGCTGGCCGGTAACGCGTGGTGGGAGTCCCCGAACATAAAGCACCTTTTTCCCGTTGGCGAGGTCAACGGTTCGCATGGTGTATACCGGCCCGGCGGTTCCGCGTTGAACTCGGGACAGGTGGCGGCCATGCGCGCTGCTGAGTTTATTGCGAACAAATATGGTGCTGATAGTCTCTCCGATGCGGCGGCCAGGAAACTCGGTGCAGCGAAAGCTAAGGAGGTCCTTCGCTGGGTGAAGAAGGCAGGCAAGGCCAAGACGACGTGGCGGGAGTCGCGCATGGAAATACAGCGGCGTATGTCTGAGGCCGGTGCCCATATCCGCTCGTCCATTTCTATTGAGGAGGCTGTTGACGAGGCCTGGGCCCAGTATGTGACGCTTGAAAAGAGCGGTTGCTCAGGCGACGGCAACGCGCGGGGCATGATTGAGGCGTTGCGCAACAGGCAGCTCTGTTTTGCTCAGGCCGTGTACCTCGAGGCAATCCGCTATGCGATATCGAGCGGCGTCGGAAGCCGCGGATCGGCAATTGTACTGGACAGCGCGGGCAAGCGTGTACACCCGAAGCTGGATGCATCGTGGCGTATACAGCCGGAGAACGAGAAATTCAGGAGCAAGGTACAGGAGACCGAGGTGGCCGAGAACGGAAGGCTGAAGCATCGCTGGGTCAAGAGGCGGGAGCTGCCGTCAAAGGACCTATGGTTCGAGAACGTCTGGGCCGATTTCAGGAAAGGCGCGATATACCGGTGATTATGTGAGCTCTCTTGGAGAACAGATCGAGAATATCAGGAGCGAGATGGGCGACCGTCTCATGATTCTTGGCCATCATTACCAGAGGCCATCCGTCCTTAAACACGTTGACGCTACGGGTGACTCTCTCGAGCTGTCGCGTAAGGCGGGAGCCAACAAGACGGCGGAGAAGATTGTTTTCTGTGGTGTAAGATTCATGGCTGAATCGGCAGACATACTGTCAGGCGATAGGCAGACTGTATATATGCCGACGACAGCCGCAGGCTGTCCGATGGCGAACATGGCCTCTGCCGAGGAAATGCGCGCGGCCTGGAACCGTCTTGAAGACAGTGTGAGCGGCTGGCTTCCCGTTGTGTATGTAAACAGCAGCGCGGAGGTGAAGGGGTGTTGCGGGGAGCTTGGCGGGAGCACCTGCACCTCCAGCAATGCAAAAAGGGTCTTTGAGTGGGCCATGGACCAGGGGAAACGCGTACTGTTTCTGCCTGATGAACATCTGGGGTGGAATACAGCTACCGATATGGGTATCGCCGATGACGAGGTAGCCGTTTACGATCCCGCGAAGGGCGATGGTGGACTTAGCGACGAACAGGTGAAATCCTCGCGGGTCATTGTCTGGAAGGGTTTCTGCATCGTGCACAGGGCCTTCAGGGTGGAACACGTTCAGGCCGTTCGTGAACAGAGGCCCGACGCGCGGATCATTATCCATCCGGAAGCGCCGAAGGAAGTGGTCAGGATGTGCGACGCGCACGGTTCCACTTCTCAGATAATCGACTTTGTCGAGAAGGCACCCGCGGGCTCGTGTGTAGTTGTCGGAACAGAGGTGAACCTCGTCGAGCGCCTCGCGGAGCTCCATCGCGGGCGAGTTGAGGTGAAAACTCTTTGTCCGTCCGTTTGCGCGAACATGTCAAAGGTCAATGAGTCCAACCTTCTGGAGGTCCTTTCCGACTGGCCTGAGAACAATATTATCAGCGTGGATGCCAGCGTGAGGGACAATGCCTGCCTCGCGCTGGAAAGAATGCTCTCAATATGAGTCTCAGTTACTCTTTGAGTTCGGATTTCGGGCCGACTGGGGACCAGCCCCAGGCGATTGCGGCTCTGCTCAAGGGGCTCCGCGACGGTAAGCGCTGCCAGACCCTGGAGGGTGTGACCGGTTCGGGCAAGACATTCACAGTTGCCAATGTAGTCTCGCAGTGGCAGAAGCCGGTGCTCCTGATCTCACATAACAAGACATTGTCCGCGCAGCTTTACGGCGAGCTGAAGAGCTTTTTTCCCGACAATGCCGTTGAGTACTTTGTCAGCTACTACGACTATTACCAGCCTGAAGCGTATATCCCGCAAACCGACACTTACATTGAAAAGGACGCGTCGATCAACAAAGAGATCGAGCGGCTCCGCCTCTCCGCTACGAATTCACTGCTCGGGAGGGAGGACGTTATCATTGTCGCGTCAGTGTCCTGCATCTACGGCCTTGGATCTCCGGAGGACTACATTGGAATGCTTGTGATCCTTGGCAAGGGTGAAGAGGTAGATCGTGACGAGATGCTGAGTAAGCTGGTTGATATCCAGTATGCTCGGAATGACTACTCTCCCGAACCGGGCACTTTCCGCGTTAGGGGTGATGCGGTCGATATCTTTCCTTCATACTCTAATAAGGGGATACGCGTGGATTTCTTCGGTGATGAGATCGAACGTATTCGTGAGATCGATGTAATTACGGGGCATACTGAGGGCGAGCTCCAGCGGGCCATGGTTTCGCCAGCGCGTCATTTCGTGATGCCGATAGAGAAAATTCAGCCCGCCATAGACAGGATAATCGCCGAGATGGAGGAGAGGGTCGCGTTCTTTGAGCGGGAAAGGAAGTATGTGGAGGCCCAGCGCATTCGCCAGAAGACCATGTACGACATGGAGATGCTCAAGGAGATAGGATACTGCCAGGGCATCGAGAATTACTCGCGTCACCTGAGCGGACGCGAGGCCGGTGAGCCGCCTGCGACACTTTTGGACTACTTCCCCGGCGAGTTTCTTACCATTATCGACGAATCACATGTGACTCTTCCGCAGCTGAGGGCGATGTACAACGGTGATCAGGCGCGCAAAGAGAACCTTGTTGAGCACGGGTTCCGGCTCCCGTCTGCGAAGGACAATCGTCCGCTGAACTTTGATGAGTTTATGGAGAGGACAGGGCAGATCATCTTTACTACAGCAACGCCGGGGCAGTATGAGCTGGAAGTCTCCGGCAGGACTGTCAGGCAGATAATACGTCCGACAGGTATAATCGATCCTCCCGTAGTTGTGCGTCCGCTTGGCACTCAGATTGACGATGTCATGGAAGAGATCAAGCGGCATGTCGAGAGGGAAGAGCGCGTGCTTGTCACGACGCTGACCAAACGCACCGCCGAGGACCTTGCGGCCTATCTGTCCGAAACAGGGCTGCGGGCCGAGTATCTGCACGCGGACATCGATGCAATAGAGCGGGTGGAGATATTGAACAGGTTGAGGCGCGGCGATTTCGACTGTCTGGTCGGGATCAACCTGCTGCGTGAGGGGCTGGATCTTCCTGAAGTGTCGCTTGTAGCGATTCTGGACGCGGACAAGGAGGGCTTTTTGCGCTCAGAGCGATCGTTAACCCAGGTTGCTGGGAGGGCCGCCAGGCATTTGGATGGCAAGGTGATTCTGTATGGTGACAACGTTACGGACTCTATGAGGCGTTTCATGGAGATTACAGAGGCGCGGCGGGCAAGGCAGTCGAAGTATAATGAGGACCACGGCGTGGTTCCGCGACCCATTGTGAAAGAAGTCAGGGATGGGTTGCGGACATACGAGCCGGAGGAGTCGATCGAAAGGGATGTTGTCCGTGAGAGCGGCGTGGAGTACGACGTCTATCAGGCGATGAATGAGATCGAGAGGGAAATGCTCGAAGCCGCGGAGGCCCTGGAGTTTGAGCGCGCCGCAGTTCTGCGTGATGAGCTTCTTGAGTTGAAGCGCGGGATTGAGGGCGCGAAAAGTGAAGGTGATTAGTCCTTCTCGGGAAAGATATGTTTCAGGGCGTCCCTGATCTGCTCCGGCTCGACTCCGCGAGGGCCCGGCTGGCTGATATATTCGAGTACGCCGTTAGTGCCGATGATGCAGGCCCTTGCCGGCCACCCCTGATAGGCCTTCTGTGTCGCGTTATCAATTGTGTCCACCAGGCACGGCATTGTCAGTCCGAGCGTATACACGCAGTTACTCGCGATTAAGGCCCGCTCCTCGATGGACGTCGGGGATTTTACCAGTATCTTTTCCCTTACGTTCGCCTGTACCTGACGGCCGTCGGTGGGGTGGGCTTCGCGCACGTATACAAAGTAAAAGTCTGTTTTGGCCTTGTACTCACGGTACAGGCGCTCCAAGGCCGGAACCTTGGACCGGAACGGTGGTCAAGTAAAGCTGGAGAATATTAAGGTGGCCGGCCTTTCCGCCGCGATCTCCTTTACAGTCAGCGGGACCTGGGAAGGCTCGCCGGCTTTTGAGAGGGCATACAGCTTGAATTCAGGAGCCTGGTCTCCCTTTTGTAGCGCGGATCGGGGCGCCCTGCGTGAGCGATTTCCGCGGCGCTGCTGCTGGGCCTCGACCAGTGTCGTCACGGAGATGAGCGCCAACAGTGTGATCGTCAAATATAAGGAGCTTTTCATTGTTGTCTTAAGTCCAGTTCCTCGAGCTTAAGGGTTCCGCCTCCACCGTCAAGCTTCATGTGAAAACGGCCAAGGAAGCTCATGCCGAGCAACCCGTCGATGCCCTCTGCAGGCGGATCAGGCAGGACGAGGGCTTCGACGCCGGCGGCTGCCGCTGTTCCCGCAGCTACGGATGAGAGCAGCACTTCGTGAGCGCTTACGCTCTTTCCGTCCGCGAGGGTCACAGTGGTTTCTGCAGCACGCTCGAGGTCGAGGTTGAGCTTCTCCGCGAGGGCCTTGGATATGGTCACTGCACTGGCGCCGGTATCGAGTATAAGAGTGGCTGGCTGGCGTTTGTTGATTATGACCGCTACCAGCGTGCTTCGACCGCGCGTGGCTGTGATGACGTGATGGCTCTTGTATTCTTTTGTGTAGGGAGCCAGGCGTTTCTGCATTTCATCGAAGAAGGTCTTATGGCCGGCCCCCATCGAGAGCAGGTCCTCGTCCGCCGCGGCGCGTTTGAACGAGTCCTGGAAAGCGGCAAGTGTGTTCAGGTACCCGCCCATGGCTTTCTCTGACTCCGCTATCTGCTTATGGGCTCGGTCCAGCTCAGCATATTTAAGGTTGAGACTGGAGGAGATGGTGTTGTTTTTCGCGACGGTCGCGTTGTATTTGGAGGGGTCGGCCTTCGGGTCCAGCCACTGCAGTGTGTCGTTTACGCGAACGTGTTCTTTATGCAGCTCCTCAATCTCGCTCCTTGTTGTGGCTAGTGTACTGCGCAGGGCGGACGCCGCTGCTGCGGCCTTGGTGGCTGAGGCACGGGCCGCTTCGAGGGCCCTAAAGTCTTTTGCGAGCTGCTCAAGGCCGGTCGGCACGTGTCTTGAATGCAGGATATGCTTTTTTTTCCATGCCTGCTGTATCCCCCGGGTTTCTTCTGCATTGGAGCGGACGATGTTCTTGATCCGTGTCTTGCGGATCTTCATGCTTCCCACGCCCAGGTCGAGGACAACCACATCATCCGTTTCCGAGTTGATGATGCCCTCGAGCTCGTTGCCGTTGGTCAACAGCACGGTGTCGGCAAAGAGGGGCATGGCTGCGATGCAGAGCGCCGGGAGAAGCGCATGGGGGATCCACTTCATACCAATACGATGCGTGGACAGCGCGCCGATGTCAAGGGGGATGGGGTCAGATCTCAATTATAGTAATCTCTGGCCTGCAGAGAAAACGGAGCTCAAGAAAATATGTGCCCAGTCCGGGATTAACATAAAGTGGGCCGTGGTCTGTGGGGTAAAGCCCCTTCTGGAAGTGCTCAGCGCCGGTCATCTTGACGATCGCGCCTATGAAGGGCAGTCTGATTTGGCCGCCATGAGAATGGCCGGCCAATATTGTGTCAAAGGCCGGGCCTTCGAGGCGGAGCGCCTTGTCGGGATAGTGGGTCATAAATATATGTTTTGCCGCCGGAACACGCTCAGACTGGTAATCCCACTGTGTCAGCGAGTCGCCTAGGATCTGGATCCTGCCGTCCAAATGAAGCACCGCATCGGACTCGAGAAAGGCTCCACCCTGGTCGTCGAGAACCTTTCGCGCGAGGTCGAAATCCGCATTACACCAGTAGTCGTGGTTGCCGGGGACGGCATAAAGAGGCGCGTTAATTCCCGAAAGAATCTGCAGGACCTCCGGAAGCATGTCTGCCGTCTCAACCAAGTCACCGGCGAGGCATACAAAGTCGGGATTAAGCCTGTTGATCCGATCGACCACCTTGCTCAGGTACGAGAAGGCACCCTTGTAATGGACGTCCGCAATAAGGATGAAGCGGTGTGTCGGCTGCTCTGCAAGGCTGATACGCCTGACCTTGACCCAGCGCGGCTCAATGATCGCGGCGTCGAAGACGACCAGAGCAAGAATCAGGATCAGCAGGCCGACTATTCGGCCGGGAATGACGAGTACAGCGCGTCGACGCCCGGCAACACCCTTTGATTTCCCTGTCGCATTCGCCATGTTTATATTCTGATGCAGCCTGCGTGCATGGTCAAGCTGTTGCTGGCGGGTACAAAGGAAGTGACTTGTCGCTTGTAAGGGCAGAGACTTTCGCATAAAGTTTCAGTTTTCCGGGATATAGAGATGTTTACTTTTATTAAGAAATTATTCGGCTCGAAGCGTGACCGCGATGTCAAGAGGCTTGCCTCCGAAGTCGCAGAGATCAACCGCCTTGACGAGGAATACGAGTCCCTCTCCGAGGAGGAGCTGAAGGACAAGACGGGTCAATTCAGGCGCCGTCTGAAAGACGGGGAGACGCTGGAGGACATTAAGTGCGAAGCGTTCGCCGTTGTTAAGAACGCGTGCCGAAGGCTTAAGGGTGCCAAGATCGACGTTTGCGGCCATGAGCTGATCTGGGACATGGTTCCGTATGATGTTCAGCTTATCGGCGGCATGGTGCTCCACGAGGGCAAGATTGCTGAAATGGCCACCGGTGAGGGAAAGACGCTTGTCGCCACGATGCCGCTGTATCTTAATTGCCTGACAGGCAAGAGCACGCACCTGGTTACGACGAACGATTACCTGGCTCGTCGCGATGCGCAGTGGATGGGGCACCTTTTTAATTATCTTGGCGTCACGGTTGGCTGCATCCAGAACCAGATGAGCTTTTCTCAAAGAAGTGAGGAATACGCCAAGGACATCACATACGGCACGAACAGTGAATTCGGCTTTGATTATCTTCGGGACAACGGCATGGCTTTTACGCCCGAGGGCCTGGTGCAGCGCGGACATTTCTTTGCGATTATCGATGAGGTAGACAGCATTCTTATCGACGAGGCGAGGACCCCCCTTATCATTTCAGGCCCGGCGCAGCACTCCTCCCATCAGTTTAATGACCTGAAGCCTAAGGTGGAGGGCCTCGTGCGCAAGCAGAGGTCGCTTATAAACCGGATGATAAACGAGGCGAAGGAAGCTTTGGACAAGAAGGAGGATGAGACTGCTCAGTTCCTTCTCTATCAGGTCAGGCAGGGCATGCCGAGGCACAAGCAGCTGATGCATATGCTCGAAGACGCGGATACTCGCAAGCTCATGGAGCAGGTCGACATGATGATGCTCAGCGACATGAGGAAGGAGCAGGCCCGCGAGCTGCGCGAGGAGCTGTTCTTTACTATAGACGAGCGGAGCCATGAGGCGAACCTCACGGAAAAGGGATGCGAGGCGTTAAGTCCTGATGATCCGGATACGTTCGTCCTGCCGGACCTCGTGAGCGCGATGTCGGTCATTGACGACGACGTTAACCTGTCTGACGAGGACCGTGCCCGCAAGCTCCAGGAGGTGCAGTCATCCTTTGCCGACAGGACGGAACGGATTCATAATGTTGACCAGCTTATCAGGGCGTATTGCCTTTATGAGAAAGACGTGCAGTACGTTGTCCAGAACAACCAGGTTGTCATCGTTGACGAATACACGGGACGACTTATGTCTGGGCGCCGATGGAGCGACGGCCTGCACCAGGCTGTAGAAGCAAAGGAAGGCGTCAAGATTGAGAGGGAAACCCAGACGCTCGCGACAATTACGATCCAGAATTACTTCCGTCTCTATGAGAAGCTGGCGGGAATGACAGGGACCGCGGAAACAGAGGCGGCGGAGTTCAGGGAAATCTACAAGCTGGATGTGGTGGTGATTCCTACAAACCGCCCGGTGAGGCGGGTTGACGGCAATGACGTCATCTACAAGACGATGCGCGAGAAGTATAGCGCGGTTATTGATGAGATTGCCGAGTGCAGCCAGCGTGGCCAGCCGGTCCTGGTAGGCACGGTTTCCGTGGAGCACTCGGAGCTTATCAGCAGGATGCTGAAGCGTGCCGGCATAACACACAATGTCCTGAACGCAAAGAACCATGAAAAAGAGGCTGAGATTGTGATGCGGGCGGGGCAGCCTGGAGCTGTTACGATTGCGACCAACATGGCAGGACGTGGAACCGACATCAAGCTTGGCGAAGGTGTGGTATGGGTCGACAGGGCCACCATCACGTCGGGCAAGGCCCTCGATGATTCATTTGACGGGAGCACGCTGCGCGACAAGATCCTGGACAAGCCGTGCGGCCTTTATGTTATCGGTTCAGAGCGTCATGAATCGCGCAGGATTGACAGGCAGCTGCGCGGTCGCTGTGCCCGGCAGGGCGATCCCGGAATGTCCCGGTTCTTTATTTCACTTGAAGATGATCTTATGAGGCTTTTCGGCTCTGACCGCATAGCAGGCATTATGAGCAGGCTGGGCATGGAGGAGGGTGAGCCGCTGGAGCACAGGTGGCTGAACCGCTCAATCGAGACGGCCCAGCGCCGAGTTGAGCAGCAGAACTTCGGCATTCGTAAGCGCACGCTGCAATATGACGATGTAATGAACAAGCAGAGGGAAGTGATCTACGGCTTCCGCGGGCGAATCGTCGCCAGTGAGAATCTTCGCGAAGAAATCTATGATGTACTGTTCGATGTTCTTTCCGAGCAGGTTGAGACGATGCTGATGGAACGCCAGGACGATGAAAGCGTGGGCGCGTTTACGGAATGGATCCACACGGCCTTTCCAATACCCGTGCGGCTTGAGGACATAAAGTCGCGGGCAGCTGATCTTGAGGGCCTGCGTGACTTCTTGTTTGAGAACGTAAAGAAGGCCTACGATCTTAAGGTCAGTATCGAGGACGCAGGATCCACTGTCATGATGGAGCGCCAGATACTCCTTCAGTCCATTGATACGCACTGGCAGGAGTACCTGCGGAGCATGGACGATTTGCGCCACGGTGTGCATTTGAGGGCCTACGGGCAGCGTGATCCGCTTATCGAATACAAGCGTGAGGCATACAGCATGTTTGAGGACCTCATGTGGCAGATCAGGTCTGAGATAGCAACGGGGGTCTTCCGTTCTGCGACTTCTGTGGAGTCTTTTGAGCAGTTCATAGCCCAGGTACCGCAGACACTTGTTCATGACGAAGTCTCGATACTCGGCGACAATTCGGCGGCGGGGCGGGCCCTTGCCGGCGGGGCTGGCGTTGATGTGGACCGGGTTGCGCGCGAAATGGTCGAAAAGGACGCATCTACCGTTCGACGTGATCTTCCGAAGGTGGGCCGAAATGATCCTTGTCCATGCGGAAGCGGCAAGAAGTACAAGAAATGCTGCGGCCAAAGCTGACTGCGGTAATCTGTCATGAACACGCCTGATTCACAGTTTAGTAGAAAAGCATTTGCCGCCAATGGCTCGCGCGCTGCGGCCGTGATGGTACACGTATTCCTTCTTGCTTCCGCGTTCCCGCCCTACCTCGAGTCGGAGTCCGCATGGTTCGCATTGGTGCCGCTGGTCCTGCTTGCAAGATACACCAGGGGCCTTAGGCGTACTTTCTTGTGGGGAATGTCCGCAGGCTTTCTCTTCTGGCTGCTGAATCTCGCCTGGCTCCTGCGCCTGTCCGTGACGGGCGGTTCCTGGTTGGCTGCGGCATCGGCCTGGATCTTGCTTGCAGCATATTGCTCCATATACACCGGGGCCTTCACGATGCTGGCTTCGCACCTGTTTCGCGTCTGGATGACCACTGATGGAGATGAGCCCGAAACGGCCATGGGCCCGATAAGGGGACAGGTGAGTATAGTGCTGGCCCTGCCTCTGGTTTGGGCTGGACTGGAATATCTCAGGGGGACCCTGTTAACCGGTTTCCCCTGGAACGTGCTGGCGGTGAGCCAGTTCCGCAACGAGGGGCTGATCCAGCTTGCTGCATGGGGCGGGGTTTACTGCGTATCCGCAGTGATTATGCTGGCGAACACTGGGCTGGCGTTCACGGTCCTGAGGTTTGTCGACATGTTCCGGCGAAGACGCGGCCCGAGATTTAATTTGCCTATGATGATTGGTTTGGGCGGCGCCATGCTGTTGTGGCTGGCTGGGGTTCAGGTCGGAAAGAGCTGGCGGGCGGAAAACGTGCTTAGTGATACAAGGCTGGTGGCTGTCCAGCCTGCGGTGCCGCAGATGGAGAAGTGGGAACCGAGCCAGGATTTGGAGATCTATGACAAACTGAACAGGGGGACCGTGCTTTCTTCGGCGCTGCGTCCGGCCATGATTATCTGGCCGGAAACAGCCTGCCCGGACCTCGTGAATACGAGATACCCTGTTGCCTCCGGTTTTGCTGCCACGCTGACGAGCGTGGGTGTCCCCATTTTGGCGGGGGCAATCGAATACGAATTCGAGGATTCGCGGACAAATTTCTACAACAGTTCAATTCTGTATGATGTTGATGGTATGGTAAGCGGCGTATATCGAAAGATGCACCTGGTTCCGTTTGGTGAGTTCATACCAGGCGAGGGGTGGTTCCCGTCCTTGAGCAGGCTGGCGCCGCTCGGCTTCAGCTGCGCTCGCGGCGACGAGATAACTGTATTCAAATGCGGTGAGGAGGAGGTCCCATTCTCAGCGCTGATCTGCTTTGAAGACATTTTCCCTTCAATATCGAGGAAGGCAGTGCGCAAAGGGGCCAAGTTCCTTGTAAACCAGACCAATGATGCCTGGTTTGACGGAAGTTCCGGATCTGTCCAGCATCTCGCTAACGCGGTCATCAGGTGCACTGAGAACAGGGTCGCTATGGTCCGGTGTGCTAATACAGGCGTCACCTGTTTCATAAATCCGCTGGGGCAGCTGGATCTTGCGACTAAGGAGATGCTGGACGCAAGCGGGCGGGCAGAGCCAGAGGAAGGAAACAAGATGGGGGCAGTCGGCGTTGGCCCTGGTTCGGGTGTAACATTTTATAATCGATACGGAGACGGCGCTTTCGGGCTGCCATGCGCGATTGGAACCGTGCTCGTTTTTGCGCTTGCGGTCTCAGGTGCGTATCGAAAGAATAAGAGGGAAGAAAGGGCGGGGCAGGTATGACAATTTCAAAGGAAGAGATTATCCCACAACTGGATGAGCTGCGGGCGCATGCTGCGGAGATGCGGGGGTATCTTTGACATTTCCAGCAAGATGACCGCCCTGGTTGAGCTCGAAAAGAAGCAGGCCGATCCTTCGTTCTGGAATGACCAGAACAAGGCGAAAGAGATCATATCTGACATCAACCGCATTAAGGCCGTAACCGCTCCGTTCCAGGATATTGAGTCCCTCATCGCGGATGCGGACACTATGCTGGAGCTGGCGGCTGAAGACGAAGGTGAGGGTGCGCAGGAAGCGCTGTCTGAGGCCCGGGCCGCGGTGGCTAAAGCGGAGAAGACCTTCTCGGACCTCGAGTTGAAGGCGTTGCTGAGCGGCAAGATGGATGGAAATAACGCCTACATGACCCTTCATGCCGGCGCGGGCGGCACGGAGTCCTGTGACTGGGCCGACATACTCTTCCGGATGTATAACCGCTACTGTGAGAGACAGGGCTTCGACGTAGAGGTGATGGATTATCAGTCGGGTGATGAGGCGGGAATCAAGAGTGTAACGCTTCGCATCTCCGGCTCGTTTGCCTACGGATACTTAAAGGCTGAGAGGGGCGTACACCGACTTGTCAGGATCAGTCCGTTCGATGCCAACAAGCGCCGACACACCTCATTCGCGGCCCTGGACGTAGTTCCTGAAGTCAATGATGACATCGATGTCGAGATAGGCGAGGGCGACCTGAAGGTTGATACCTACAGGGCCAGCGGGGCTGGCGGCCAGCACGTTAATACCACGGATTCGGCGGTTCGTATCACTCACCTGCCGACGGGTATTGTCGTAGCCTGCCAGTCTGAGCGCTCGCAGCACAAGAACCGGGCGATGGCAATGAAGGTCCTGAAGGCCAAAATTTACGAATACAAGCAGGACCAGCAAAAGCAGGAAATGGAGCGCTTCTACGCCAAGAAAGGCGAGATTGCCTGGGGCAGCCAGATAAGGTCCTACGTGATGCAGCCGTATACAATGGTGAAGGATCATCGCACAGACACGGAAACATCTAATGTACAGGCGGTACTTGACGGTGACCTCCAGGATTTCATAGAGGCCCAGCTCAGGAACACTGCCAAATCATCTTCAACGTAACAAAGCGGAGGCATTGCGATGGGACACAGGCGAAGAAAGGCTGCGAAGGTATCAAGCATGACCGGACATGGCCGCGGCCAGTCTCGGGGCAGTGCGGGCAATGTAGAGATTGAAGTGTCTTCTGTGAATCGTCGTCAGCTCGATGTCAGGGTCAATATTCCGCGTGAGATGTCCATGCTCGAGCCCATGATCCACGACCTGGTCGGGGACAAAGTGGCGCGCGGCAGTGTCAGTGTTGTTGTTCGATACGCTCCGCCGAGCGGTAAAGGTCATCTATCCGTAGACGAGGGCCTCGCGAGGAAATACGTCAAGGAATTCAGGCGCGTTGGCAAGAAGCTGAACCTGAGAGACGACCTCTCCATGAAAAGCATCCTGACCCTCCCTGATGTCGTCAAGGTTGCGAGCCCGAAGAGCGATGCAGGGGTTAGGGACGCCGTGCGGCGGGCCTTGAGCGAGGCGCTCACAGGAATGCTTGCAATGCGCGAGCGTGAAGGCAGGGCCCTCACGAGTGATATCCAGAAGCGCTTCAAGGGGCTGGGGACTAAAGTGAGGCAGGTAAAGTCGCGGGCCAAAAACGCGCCGCAGAGGTACAAGAAGGCGCTGGTTGAGCGAATGAAGAAGCTGGGGGCGGACCTCAATTCTGCCAGTCCGCAGGTGTTGCGTGAGTTGGCGATATTCGCTGATAAAGCAGACATTACAGAGGAAATAATACGCCTCGAAAGTCACCTGGCACAGTCGAAGGAGATATTTGAGAAGGGCGGCTCTGTTGGACGGACCTTGGATTTTCTGTGCCAGGAGATATTTCGTGAGATCAACACGATTGGATCCAAGGCGAATGACACCGTAATCAGCAGGACAGTCGTTGATTTCAAGGCTGAACTGGAAGCTATCAGGGAGCAGGTCCAGAATGTCGAATAGCAGGCTCTCCGGGAAACCCCTGATGATAGTGGTCTCCTCTCCGTCGGGGGGTGGTAAGAGTACACTTTGTCGGAAGCTGCTCGCGGAGTATGAAAACATCGAGTATTCGATTTCATGCACGACGCGTGAGCCGAGGGGACAGGAGAAGGACGGTGTCAGTTACCACTTTATGGATACTTGCGAATTCCGGAGGCAGGTCGAGGAGGGGAAGTTCCTGGAGTATGCCGAGGTACACGGCAATATGTACGGTACACTGCGAACGACGGTCGAAGAGTCCCTGCGGGGCGGAAAAAGTCTGATCCTGGATATCGATGTGCAGGGCGCGGCCCAGATCAGGACGGCCGTCGAGGGGTCTGCTGCGGAGCTGTCTGATGCGTTTGTTGACATATTCATTACGCCTCCGTCCCTGGCGGAGTTAAAGAGGCGTTTGGAAGCGCGCGGTGAAGACAGCGCAGAGACAATAGAGCTTCGGCTGCGGAACGCGGAGAAGGAAATGCGTTGTGCGGACGATTACAGGTATGTTATTGAAAATGACGAGATCAACAGGGCGTACTCTGAACTGAAGGATGTACTGGAACGGGAGTCTTCGAAATGAGCACGATACTTCTTGGTGTTACAGGGTCAATAGCCGCATATAAATCCGCGGATATAGTGCGCCTCCTCCAGAAAGAGGGGCACGACGTCCATGTCGTGATGACTGCGTCCGCGACGAAATTCATAGGTGAGCTCACGCTCAGGACGCTTTCCAGGAATCCTGTCTCGGTTGATATGTTTGACGAGAAAGTTGAGTGGGTGCCCGAGCATATTGCGCTCGCCGACAGGGCCGATCTCTTTCTTATAGCGCCCTGTACCGCTAATGTGATTGCCAAGATCGCCTGCGGTATTTCAGACGATCTGCTGACATGCAGTGCGCTGGCGTGCGCGGCGCCGCAGGTGATCGCGCCGGCCATGAACGACAAGATGCTGGCGCACCCGGCGACAGTTAAGAACATTGAAACGCTCAGGAGCCGGGGTGTTGTTTTTGTCGGCAGTCCAGAAGGCGACCTTGCCTGCGGAACTCAGGGACGTGGCCGCCTTGCGGAGCCGGCTGAGATTGTTGGAACAGTGCGGAAGATCCTGGGTGAGCAGTGAGCAAGCGGGTCCTTTACGCATTAATCATAATAGCGCTGCTCATTGTCGTCCTCATTGTTAATCGCGGCTCGGTTACTGTGAACCTTCTTGTCGGCGACGTGAATGCATTAAAATCCATGGCGTTTCTTACGTTCACTGCAATAGGCGTGGTGATAGGCGTTCTTCTTAAATAGCTATGAAGGCGACACTAGACGGCGCGACTCTCATAGACGATGTTCTGGTCGCCGAGTCCCTTCTTGAAAGAATGGAGGGCCTGCTGGGGCGGGCAGGATTGCCGGGACGCAGGGCCCTTCTAATTGAGCGATGCGGGTCAGTCCATACGTTTGGAATGAACTTTGAGATAGACCTGATCTTTCTGGATCGGCAGGACAGGGTAGTGAAGGTCGTCCTGGACGTGAGGCGTTCTCGTATGGTCTTTGGCGGATGGCGAGCAAGGAAGGTCCTGGAGCTTCAGTCAGGTACAGTCGATTTGTCCGCGCTTTCCGCGGGGAGCCAGCTGGCTTTCGAGGGGTAGGGACGCCTATTCCGGCTTGTCGATCTCGTCCTGGCGGATTGGCGCCTGTGAGATAATGTCGCCGGCGCTGAGCGTCTTGACGATGCCAGGCCGAATCTCAATCTTGACGCCGCCGGTCAGTGTCTTTCCGAGAAGCATACCTTCATACGTGGTGTCACGTGTCCGTACCTGGTAGTTCTTTATGAACATCCTGCGGAGCCGGTGGTGAACCGATACAGTAGCGTTCTTCTCGATCGTCACATCAAATTCCTTTTTGAAGTAGCCAGGTCGCGTCAGCTGGACCTTGTGGTCTCCAATGCCGAGCAGGTTGATGACCAATGGCTCGGACACGGCATCTGAGTCATCGGCTTTGGCCTTTGTTACCCCAAGCTCTTCGCCGTCCACGAAGACCTTGATGCCGGCAGGCTGAGTGGTGACTTCCATGCTGCCGGCGTTCTTATCGAGGCGGAATTCTTCGCGCACTGTATCGGCCCGGTTCAGCGTGACGCTGCGCGAGGGCGTTAGGCTGTAGCCCCGCTTCTCGGCACGAACGCGATAGGTCCCCGGTTTCAGGTCTGAGAGTGTGAGCGGTGTCTCGCCGCGAAACTCGTTGTCCACGTAGACCCTGGCTCCATCGGGAATCGAGTTTACCACCAGGCTTGACGGCAGCTCCTCAAGTACTGCTGTAATAGTTTCCTCCTGGCCGGCTGCGAGGGTAAGGAGCTGTTTGTAAGGTTTGCAGCCTTCCTTCTTCAGCTCGAGATTCACGTTGCCAGCCTGGATTCTTTCCACGGTCATAGGGGTATCGCCCTTGCTTATTCCATTGATGAGTATCTCTGCCGCAGCGGGGCGCGAATTGATTGTAAGCTTTGCCGAGTCGGAGCTGAGTGAGACCGAGAGCTTGACTGGAGTGCGGTCGGGAGCGCTCAAGTCCACCTCTTTGGGCTGAAAGCCCGGTGCTTCGAGCTTTACCCGGTGCTTGCCTGGCGGAAGGGTCGTCAGCAGGAGCGGGGTCTTTCCTTGAGACGCTCCGCCGATTGTCACCTCCGCGCCCTCAGGGTCAGTGTGTATGAGGACAAGTGCAGATCTGCGTTCAAGTTCCAACGCAACGGATGACTTCTCGCCTTCTGTAACCGAGATCACCTGCCGGGCGCTGCGATATCCGTCCTTCTCTGCGATGATGAGATGCTTGCCTGGCAACAGCCCCGTAATTGACACGGGTGAGGGGCCTTGCTGCTTGCCATTACAGGAGACCATGGCTCCTGATGGGACCGTTTCTATCTTGATCAAGGATACAGGCTGTTCCTTGGCCGCAATCGCCGGGAGGGCAAGGGAGAGAAGCATGAATAGTGTGGTTAATTTTCTCATGTTCCTGTCTTAATCCTTCTTTCCACATCAAGCAGCGATTTTTCTGCCTCTTTGTGGCGGGGGTCTGCGCGGTCGGGCACCATCTCTCTGATAATCCGAAGCTCGCGGGCAGCCTCTTCCCATTGACGCATCTTGATCGAGCGCGCCGCACGGAAATTAGCGTCCTCGTACCGTGCGTGCAGTTCAAACTTGCAGTCCTTGAGGAGTGTGACGACTTCCGGGTAGAAGCCTGGTTTGGGTTCGACTGTCTCCAGATACCATTCGGCCTCGCTCAGTTTCTTGATGGCATCGGCGAGGTTACCGTAGGCGACGTCCCTCGTGTCGTAGAGCTTGCGGCCGTCCTGAAGGGAGTCTTCCGCCATTGCTGTCAGCTTCTCCGCGGAGAACTGGATTGCCCAGAGCCCCAACTCGTTTTTGCCGAAGTTCTCGATGATTTCTGCGACCTTTTCAAAACCCTCAGGAGGGAGCCTGTTAATAACCTTAGAGCGGTGTACGTTGTTTCCGAGCGTTATCGCAAGGTCCCACTGATCCAGCACGTCCGGCTGGATTCCGGTGTACCTTTCTTCGAGAGTGAAGAAATCCGTGTCCTTGATGGCCTGCGCCAGTTCTCGCAGGAGCGCTTCGTCTATGTCCTTTTCCTTCCGCACGTGCCGATCGTTCTCAAGATCGTCAATTTTCACGATCAGTTTCTCGTTGTTTCGCAGGCGCAGGTGGTAGCGGAAAATATTCTGGGCTGTGGCCTGAACCTTCTCGTAATCAATATCGAGTGCGAGGTTCTCTTCACGCGGCTGGACGGAGCCTGGTGCGACAGGCTTGTCCTTCGGGGAGGTCCTGGAGAGCTTATGCATCCACGCCAGGACCGCGAGGACTGTTACGGCGGCCAGCGCGGCGTACAGGATCTTGCGATTCGGGACCAGTGCTTTCCGTGGAGTCTGCGTAGAGTTCTTGTTCAGCCCCAGGTCAACCGTAGAAGGCTGGCCGGATTGCGCCGGCTCGCCCGCGAGGCTGACGGATGTGGGCGGCGGGGGGTCTATCGGCTGGGTCGCTCCGAGGCCGGCCGCAGCCGCGGCAGCCGACGGCGCAACAGGCTTGTGTGCGGCAGAAGGCGTATCTGCCTGAACGACGGAGAGAAGCGTATCTCCGAGGAGGATCTTGTCTCCGACGGACAGGCGCCTCTCCGTGACTTCCGCGCCGTTGACCTCGGTGCCGTTTGCGCTGCCGAGATCTGTGACCCACAGGCCTTCGCCAGTCTTAAAGAACAGTCTGCAGTGGTGGCGTGAAAGCAGGGGATCGTTAAGGGTGATATCGTTTCTTGAAGAGCGACCCAGGCGCGCGCCCTCAGAAGGAACGGAAATCTTCAGGCCCTGATCCGGCCCTTTTTCTACCACAAGATGGACGACACCTGACATCAGGAATGAGAATAGCAACGCCCCCAATTAGTTTAAAGGCAATTTTTTAAAGAAAATCGAAAAGCTCTGACATCATCGGCGACGTGGCGGAGCGTGGACGCAGGTGCCGTGCACTGCGTGCGCGGCTTCCATCCATGCTTCTGCCATGGTCGGGTGGCAATGCACGGTATTTCCCAGCTCTGTTGCTGTCAGCTCCGCTCGAATTGCAACCGCTGCTTCGCTAATCAGCTCCGTTGCGTGTGCTCCTACTGCCGACGCACCAATCAGGCGGTCGGTGTCGGCGTCAACGAGCCACTTGACGAGTCCGTCTGTCTCGCCGGAAGCCATGGC
>JBFIFS010000026.1:0-21426 GCA_041602695.1 Kiritimatiellia bacterium | reverse complement strand
GTCACTGCCGAGACCAGTGCCGTCAAAGGTGAGCGCCAGCCCGGAACGAAGCCCGTTTTCGGCGAGGCACGCAAGGGCATGGGCTTCATGATGCTGGACTTCAACCACAGGGATGCCTTTCTCTTCCGCTATGCATCGCCCAGCCGCGGATGAGTGCATGTCGGGATTGAGGTCCACGGCAACCGCCTCGACCTCTTTGGCAAGGAACGCTGGCAGTGTTTTGGCCACTAGAGCCATGTGTGCTGTTGCCTCGGGGGTTTCCAGGTCACCGATGTGGGGAGACAGAACGACTTCGTTTCCGTAACCTACAGCAAGTGTGTTTTTGATTTCGGCGCCCATCGCCAGGACGGTTCGGCTGAGCTCGGAAGTCAGCCTGACTGGGGAGGGCGCAAAGCCGCGCGCCCGTCTCCATACCTGCGGGCCAGAAGCGTTCGCGATACAGAGAGAGTCGTCATTTCTCAGGTTAATATCCCGATTGTGCGTTAGAACCATATCAGCGATGCCCGAAAGACTTTCCTGTGCCTCCCCTGTTGTCAGGCAAATGGGTTCCGACCGTTTATTGCCGCTTGTCATGATAAGGAAATCGAAAGCCTGAAGCTGGCCGTCACCTTCGAAAAGAAGTGCGTGCAGTGGAGATGTGGGTAGCATCAAACCCAATGTTGCCGTGTCGGGTGTGACGAGAGGCAGTGAGAACCCGGGATTGCCCGCCTCGCTGGTGTCGACCACAACTATGGGGGCCTGCGGGGAAGACAGTAGTTTCTCTTCCTCATGCGAAAGGCCGAAGTGTGTTTTGATAACTTCGATATTCCTTGCCATAACAGCAAAAGGCTTGTGCGGCCTGTTCTTGCGCGCGCGCAGACGTTTCACTGTATCGACGTTAGCAGGATCAGCAGCAAGCAGGAAGCCGCCTATGCCCTTTACCGCAACGATTTTGCCTTCGGCCAGCGCGGCGCGGGCAGCGCGCAGAGCTTTAGCGAAACCTGAAACCTTAGAACTTAAGCATGACGACTGGGCGTTGGGCTTGATGAGCAGCTCCAGGTCGGGCCCGCAGGCCGGGCAGCACGTTGTCTCTGCGTGGAAACGGCGGTTAGAGGGGTCGCGGTATTCCTTCTCGCAGTCGGCGCAGAGGGGGAATGACCGCATCGTGGTGTTGTCCCGCTCGTATGGCATGGCGGTAATGACCGTGTATCTCGGCCCGCAGTTCACGCACGTGGTGAAAGGGTAGGCAAAACGCCGGTCGCTGGGGTCGGACACTTCGCGCGCGCAGTCGGGGCACATAGCGATATCGGCCGGTATCATGACGTTGCGCGATCCTTCGGAAAGGCCTTCGAGGATGTGGAACCCGGTCCTGACGTCATCCTTGGTGGGCGACTCAGACACGAGCTTAACTCTGTCGACTCGGGCAAGCGGCGGCGGGTCAGATTTGAGCGCCCATAGAAGTGATTCGATTTGCGGCGCGGGTCCGATAAATTCCGCGCGAACACAGCCAGACCTGTTCTGTATCCATCCGGACAGTCCGCGTTCCTGGGCGAGACGGCTGATGCATGGCCTGAAGCCTACGCCCTGGACTATTCCCGTGAACTCGTATGTGCGTGAAACCATGAGGTCCTATGCCAGCTCCCCGATCGCTGCCTGAACGTACTTATCGAAATTGTCTCTGAGCGCGCGTGAGAGCCCTTCATCAGGCTTCATGCTCTCCGGCTCAATGGCAAGGATGCGGATTTCCGGAAGGTGCAGGTCGAGCTCTTTCGCCATGCTTATAAGTTTGAGGATGTCCCCCTCATGCGTAGAGACGTTGCCGGTGATCTTCCTGGTTTCGACGTCGTCGGGTGAGAATACAATATGATCTCCGGGTGTGCCCCCGAACTTGACGGCGTCTGCTATGAGCAGCTTTTCTGTCTGCTCGTCGAAATAGGTGAGCAGCTGCATGCCGTTGTTTCCGACCTCAACGCACTCGAAGTCAAGGCCATCGGTCTCTTCGGCGATATGCTCAACTATGCGAAGGCCTATACCATCATCGCCCATCGCGTAGTTTCCCATTCCTATCAGGTATTTCATTGTCGTGTCCCCAAATTTAGGTGTTGCCGGTCCTAAGACTGTTGCGGCCTTGTCCCTTGATAGCGACTGGCTGATCCAGTCCATTATAGACGGCATTCAGCCCGTCTCCAGCCCAGAACAAGCAAGGCGCCCTTCGGCAAGCGCAGGGCGCCTTACTCCTGGATACTCCTAAAGGCCCTGTTACTTCTTGAATGTAACATCAAGATAATGTGTTGAGCACGAGATACATGGGTCGTAAGCACGCACCAGCATTTCGAGTGTGAGCTCCATTTCTGCTTCAGACTTGTCAGCGGCAAGCATTTCCGGGACGAGTTTATCCATGTCGCACTGGATGTTCGCATGGTTCTGGCCCGTAGGGATAATACAGTTGCCCATGGTGCAGAAGCCTTCGCTGTCATAAGCGTACTCATGGAAGAGAATGCCGCGCGGCACCTCGGTAGCGCCGGCGCCCTGGTCGAACTTTGTTGGCTCGACAGGCTTCTCGTCCTTCAGCCCCTTTGTGAGCAGCTGGTCGATAAACTCGACAGTCATATAGACGCTGTGTACTGCCTCGAGGAACTGCGCGACGCTGTTCATGTAGGGGTTGAAACATACCGTTTTAAACCCGAGCGTTTCCGCGAGCTTCCTGGCTTCCGGATGCAGCTGGTCGTAGTTCAGGTTGATTCGCGCCAGGGCCCCGGCCATATAGCTGTCCATGTTGTGTTTACAGTACTTCGCCGTCGACTGATTCACGACATACTCGTTTGTCACTGAACGGTAGTCGGCTACCTCGAGGATTTCCTTCGTGCCGTCGGGCATCAGGCAGCCGATTTTGCCGTCGTACATGCCGTATTCCTTGTCATCCACGAGGGCGACATACTCTGTCTCTCTTGTGAAGTCTGGAATGTTGCCGGCCAGATCGCAGAGAAGCTTGAATGTCTCCACCGCGTCAGGAACGACATCAAGCAGCTTCTGGTTCAGCTCCTTCAAGTTCGCTTCTGCCTGAGCCACGGTGCGCGCTGAGCCCGGCAGCGACGAGAACCCGCCTACGACGGCGCGGGTAGGGTGGGTCGTTCTCCCGCCGATAAGCGAACCCCATTCGTGTCCCAGCCTTTTCATCCGGAGTGCGCGCTTCACCACATCGCCATGCGTCGGTATCAGCGGAAAGACAGACTTAACGCCCAGGAGGTCGGGAGCGACAAGGAAGTAGACGTGCAGTATGTGGGAGTCGAAGTTCTCCGCGTGCTTGAGTATGCGGCGGAGCAGGTCTGTCTGTTCCGAGATCTCGATCCCCAGGGCGGCCTCGGAAGCCTTGAGCGAGGCAAGCGTATGGCCGACAGAGCAGATGCCGCAGATACGGCTCGTTATGCGGGCCACTTCGCTGTAGTGGCGGCCGCGCACCATTGCTTCAAAGAAGCGCGGCGCTTCAGGCACCTGCCACTGCACCTTCTCGACTGTCCCGTCATTCACGTTGACCACGATATTTCCGTGGCCTTCAACACGTGTGACGTGGTGTACATCTATATTCACGTTCCTGCTCATGCGTCACCTCTGAAGTTAGCCGTAAACATCCGGGTTTTGTCTTTCGCCCAGCGTTCAGGTAGTTTTCCGTTTTCTATAAGAACCTTTTCGATGGCCTCCTGATTGGCGTTCTCCACCATGCCGCGGCACGCCTCGCAGGGGATGCCGTCTGCGGGGCAGGGAGCGCCGCAGCCTGCCTGGGCTATAGGGCCAAGGCAATGGTCGCCGTCGTCGTAGCGGCAAACTGTTTCACGCCGTTTGCACTCTATGCAAACAGGATAGGACGGGACGTAAACCTTTTCCGTTCCTTTGACCAGCTGTGTCACGATCCGGATGAACTCGTCCTTATCCATCGGGCAGCCCTTGACCTCGAAATCCACTTTGATCGCAGCCGATATCGGGAGCGCCTTGTTGGAGTCTAGATGAGGCTTCTGGGCGTCCTTGCCGTAGACTTCCTTCGCCCAGTCGTCCTGGTGGTTCTTCATCGAATTGATGCCGCCGCATGTGGCGCAGGAGCCGTAGGCTACTACTATGCCGGCGCGTGAGCGTATTTCCTCGAGGCGGCGGCGGTCCGCCTCCCTCGAGAAGGAGCCCTCGATGAACGCCACGTCGATTGGTTCGGTCGTCTTCTCGGACATTGCCTCGCGAAACTCGACCGGTTCGACGTGCTCAAGGAGCTGCACGAAAGGCAGTCCGTAGTTAGTAAGTTCTATCTGGCAGCCTTCACAGCATGTGAAGTCAAACCATGCGCATTTAACCTTAGCCATTATATTGCCTCCTCGAGGTTTGCGATGTCACTAAAGCGGAAGACGGGGCCGTCCAGGCAGACGTACTTTTCGTTGATCTGGCAGTGCCCGCATTTGCCTACGCCGCACTTCATCCGGCGTTCCAAATCTACGAAGACGTTCGAGCGGGGAATGCCAAGCATGTCCAGCTGCATCATGACAAACTTGTACATGATCGGCGGTCCGCAAACGATGACCTTGGTCTCAGGGGTCAAGCCATGCGCCTTTGGGAACAGTGTCGTTATAACGCCCACGTTGCCTTTCCATGCCTCATCGCCCTGGTCGACTGTCTCAAGGTACTCCATGCAGTCGCTGCAGCGCCAAGATTCGAGGTCATCTTCAAAGAGCAGGTCGCTGGGTGTTTTTGCCCCGAACATGAGCGTGAAGTTCCCAAACTCATCCCTCTTGTCCATGATGTAGCGGATCATGCTGCGTGTAGGGCAGAGGCCGATGCCGCCGGCAACGATTAGTACATCATTGCCCTTGAACTCGTCGACAGGGAACCCGTTGCCCAGAGGGCCTCGGACGGTGAGTGTGTCACCAGCTTCAAGCGCGCCGAGCGCCTTAGTTACTTTTCCGACGATACGGACGACGATCTCGAAATGCTCGCCCATCGTCGGAGAGCTGGCGTATCCCAGGGGAATCTCGCCGTAACCGAAAAGGCCCACTTCCAGGATTTGCCCCGGCTGGTAATCCATGCGGCTGCCGTCCTGCATCTTGAGTACGAAATGTTTCTCCGTCGCGGTAATCATGTTCGCCGAAACGATATCAGCGACCTTCGGGAGAAAGATGTTTTCATCATTATTGTTACTGCAACTACAGGCCATCTTAGCTCTCCATTATCTTGTTGATTACAGTTACGGGGTTCGCGATATCAGCTGTGCACGCACCTGAGCAGCGCCCGCACCCGGTGCACGCTGGCCCGCCGAGCTGCTCGTTCAGGTAAGCGGCCTTACGCATGAAGCGGTGCCGGTATCGCGCTGCGCGGTCCTCGCGGAAATTTTCGTGTCCGCCCTGAGCGGTTACCTCTGAGAACTCGCTTGTCAGGCATGCGTCCCACAGCCGTGAACGGGTTCCTGACACTCCGTCAACGTTCCATTCATCCTGCACGTCAAAGCAGTAACAGGTGGGGCAGACGATATTGCAGCTCCCGCATGACAGGCAGTCTTTCGCGCTTTCTTCCCAAATCGGCGACTTGAAGGATCCACGCACCTTTTCCTGGATTTCCGCGGAGGTGCCGCTTAGTTTTTCAGGACAGCTCTCCATCGCAGCCTGATTGGCTGCAGCCGCCGCCTCAACCTGGGCTTCCGAAGCTTCGCTCAGGCTGCCGAGCTTTGCGATCTCATCGCCCCTATCGGTGACTGCCTCGAAAACGTATCCGCCGTCAATCTTCGTCATGAAGGCATCATGCCCTTCAGCAGGTTTGTCGACGTTGATCGATCCAAAGAATGCGTGCTTGTAATGAGTTTGTACGCTGGTGCCGATGATGATCGTTGCCCGGCGGTTTGCGAGATAGTTGCTGTCCGCCTGGCGGTCTTCATAGAAGATGTCCGACATCGCTATGCCTTTGATATCGTGAGGGTGTACGCCAAGAAGAACTTGTTCCCTTGGGTTAAGCGTGGCATGAAATCCCTCGCTGTCGAAATGGATCAGGTCCTGCTTGGCAGGGAACATGACCTTCTTAGGCGGCAGGATCGTTGTATCGTAATCAAGCCTAAGCTCCTCGGCCGAGGTAAGTTCATCGAACACGAACCTGCTCTTGTTTGCTACCGGGGCCGTAACCGGCCACTTTGCCATAATGCTTTGCACAAACCCGGTTAGATCCGAGTCCGGCAGGAAATATGTTTTCATCGTCGACCCTTTCTGTTGACATATCGTTAAAGATTTAACGAATAGAAATTAAAATATTACACCCGGCTCTGGAGCGCAAGCAGTTTTTTCAAAAAGTTGGATTCCGCAGGTCGAATCCTTAGAATAATCCCATCAAACAGAGATTTGTGGACATGTCGGAGCTTGAAGGGGCAGGCTGGAAAGTCTAGATTCTCCAGAATATGAACATAAAAGACGTACTTGAGCTTAAGAAGAGCCAAAAGGTTCTTACCGTCGGCCCTAAAGCCACGCTGAAAGAGGCAGTCAAGATGCTGTGTGACCTCAATGTGGGGGCGCTCATTGTCAGTGAAGGCGAGGGCGATATACAGGGCATAATCTCTGAGCGGGACATCCTCCATGAGTGCGGCAAGGAGGCGGATTTCGCGAATGTCCTGGTTTCGGATGTGATGACAAAGAACGTTATTACAATCGACTCAGACAAGGACATGAAAGTGGCCATGGAGCTCATGTGCACCGCCCGTGTCAGGCATCTGCCCGTTGTAGACAACGGCCAAGTCCACGGCATAGTCACGATAGGCGATGTTGTTAAGAGCATGCGTGAGTCGGACAGCGCGAAGTTCGCGAGCTTTCTCGAGCGGTTTGCCGAGAAGGAAGAGCTTGACGCATCCAGAGCCTGAGCCGGGAGCGGGCTGAGAAGTATGGCAGGAACGCCCGCAAATCGTTTCATTTCTCTTGAATGACGTGATTACGAAGGGTTCAGGGGTTCCTCACGAAGGCTTCAATAGGGCAGCATTTGGAGCGCACGAATGCGCCCCTGCCGGCGTTGAATACGCTATGGGCAATACCACCGGGATGGTTGCTAGTGAGCAGTCCGCTGAGACACGCGGCTATTACCCACCAGTTGGTTTGGGCTCTGTGGCAATAAATGTCTCCGGGCGGGCGATTTCGACCGTCCTGGATGTGCATCAGGCGGCCCTGATGGGGCCTGCTGCACGAAAAAACACCCGAAAGAAAAAATCTTCTTTACCTAGGGACGGGAAGATGGATAAATAACCGGATTGCCGCCGACGGCTTACGGAGGAAATACTCCGAATGAACATCGTAGATGTGTCCGGGTCAGCGTTGCAATTAAGGTGATTTAAGAGATGGAACAAAGACAGAAAAAGCATCATGAGCCGGAGAAGGCGGAAGAGGCATTGGTCTGATGGCTGACAGCAGGCACCTTGAAGTGATAGAAACCGTGACCGGCGCGATGCGTGACACGAGTCTTTCCGGCCTCATAAGTGATATCGAACCAGTCCTTGCAGGCGGCAAGCTGCTGCGCGGCAATCTTGTACTAAGCTTGGCTCCCGCGGGGGGGCTGAGTGCATCGGACGCCGTAGCATGTGCCGCCGCGGTCGAGATGCTCCACGCCGCAAGCCTCGTGCACGATGATGTTATCGACGGCGGGCAGCTGCGTCGCGGGGTGCCGTCGTTCTGGAAAGAAAAGGGCATGTCCGGCGCCATTCTCCTTGGCGACCTTCTGGTCTGCAAAGCTGTTGCCATTCTCTGTAATCGCGATTCATCCGATGTTCTAGTTCCTTCCCTCGTAAAGTATGCCGGTGAGCTCTGTGACGCGGAGGCCGAGCAGGAACTCATACTCAGGGGCGTTCCGTCCGTCTGGGACAAATATGTGAATGTGGCCCGGCGCAAGACGGGATCGCTTTTCGCTTTTGCCGCCTCCGTATGCGGAAAGGGCGAGGATGGCCGCAAAGCGCTTGAGGAAGCGGGATACAAGCTGGGCACGGCTTATCAGTTGGCAGATGATTTTTATGACGCCTATGGTGATCCAGCCATAGCAGACAAGTCGCTTGGTCGCGATGCTGCCAGGATGAAAGGCACGGCACCCACGTTCGAAGGTGTTGACGGATGCGACCCAGTTGGGTATATCGACGGTTTGATGAAATCGGCTTCGGAGAACCTGGCGAGCTGGCCTGAGATACAGGCAGCCTGGACGTCATATATATCTGAACATTTTGATCCCGCTATGGAACGGTTCCTTGCGTCAGCAAGAAGCGAGATAGCTGCTGAGAGGTGCGTTGGCTCATGAACGAGCATATTGTAAAGAAGGGTTTTGACATCAATCTGGCCGGCCGGCCGGGAGACGCCCTTGTAGATCTCGTAAGGCCCAAGGTTGTGGCTGTTTGCCCGCTGGAGTTTGCGGGAGTGAAGCAGCGCCTGACGGTGCAGGAGGGCGACAAGGTTGCCCGGGGCGCGGTGCTTATAGAAGACAAGCGCGACGGGGAGTTCAAGCTGCGCGCTCCTGGCGGAGGCACCGTTAAGGCCATTGTCCGCGGCTACAGGCGTTTCGTTGAGCGCATAGAGATAGAGCTCGATGAGAATGAGGACGTAGAGCGTTTCAAGTCATACTCCCGAGACGAGCTTGAGAAGGCGGACGCGGACGAAATTCTTTCTCAGCTCAGGTCCAGCGGCTACCTGGCGTTCCTGCGGCAGAGGCCTTTCTGCCGGATGGCCGATATCAGCGTAAAGCCCAAAAGCATATTTGTAAACGCGATGAACACAGGACCATTCCAGGTGGATCCGAATGTTGTGGTTGGGGACGACCCCGAGGCTTTCCAGGCAGGCATAAGCGCGCTGACTCGCCTCACGGACGGAAAGGTCAACCTTTGCGTCGGAGCAGACGTGAGCGACAAGCTGAAGGGCGTCGCGGGGGCAGACATACACGTGTTCAAGGGGCCGCATCCTGCCGGCAACACCAGTGTTCACATCAGCCGTGTAGATCCGATGAAGCCGACGGACATCGTCTGGACCGTAAAGGCAGCGGACCTGGTTCTGATCGGCCGGATGCTTCTGGATGGAATTCTTCCCGAGAAGCGTATTGTTGCTGTCGGCGGAACGCGCATAGGCAAGGACGGAAGGAAGCACTACAGGGTGCGCATAGGTGCGAGTGTCGAGTCTTTGGTGGCGGATCACCTTCAGGAAGGCGAGTCAAGGTTCCTTAACGGTGACGTGCTGTCCGGTGAGATGATTGAGAAGGACGGATACCTCAGGCTCGGGCAGTCGTCGCTGACGGTGATAGCGGAGGACCACGAAAGACGTTTCCTCGGCTGGACGGACCCCGGGTTCAAGCTGTTCAGTTATTCACGATCCTTTGTTTCCACCTGGATGGGAGCGTGGAGCAAGGAATGGAGCCACGGCAGCAGCAGGAACGGCGGCGAGCGCGCGATGGTCCTGACCGGCTATTATGACCGGGTCATGCCGATGGATATCCTTGTGGATTTTCTTGTGCGCGCTGTGCTGGCTAATGATACCGATGAGGCGATCAGGCTGGGTATCCTTGAGACTGCTCCTGAAGATTTTGCCCTGTGCGATTTTATCTGTCCATCCAAGATGGAAATCCAGGAAGTCATACGTCACGGGCTGGAGATGATTGAAGAAGAGGGGATTTAGGCGAAAGGTATGGGTAATTAGGAATGAAGTTCCTGCTTAAACTGAACGATCAGCTTCGCAAGCATTTCGATAAAGGCGGAAAGCTTGAGAAAATAGAGCCTATTTTCGACGCGGGCGATACGTTCCTTTTCACGCCACCAACGGTCACCAAGAAAGGCGCCCATGTCAGGGACGCCATCGATATCAAGCGCGTCATGATAACTGTCATCTACGCGGTTCTTCCCTGTTTCCTTTTCGGAGTATGGAATGCCGGTCATCAGTACAACCTCGCGACCCCCGGTTCGCCTGAGGGGGCTGTGGCTGACATCATAAGGGGGCTTATTATCGTCCTGCCGATTGTCTTTGTCTCTTATGCGGTAGGCGGTTTCTGGGAGGTCCTTTTCGCCTGCGTGCGCAAGCACGAGATCAATGAAGGCCTGCTGGTTACGGGGCTTTTCTTCCCGCTGATCCTTCCTCCGACCATACCTCTTTGGCAGGTTGCCGTGGGTGTCACGTTCGGAGTCGTTGTCGGCAAGGAAATTTTTGGCGGGACAGGGATGAATATCGTGAATCCTGCTCTCATGTCACGCGCGTTTCTCTTCTTTGCCTACTCACAGCAGATGGTAGGGAATGTATGGGTCAGGACTGCCAGCGGCGTGGATGCTGTCACAGGGGCAACGCCATTGGGTGTGCTTCTTAACCTGCCTGAAGGCGGTAACGCGGCTGAGGCCATGGGTGCCGCAGGATACTCGCTGAAGCAGATGCTGATAGGGAACATGCCTGGATCAATAGGAGAGACTTCGACTATAGCCTGCGCTATAGGCGCGGTGGTGCTGCTGACAACCGGCATTGCTTCATGGCGCATCATGCTTTCGTGTGTGCTCGGGCTCCTCGGCGCGGGCCTTTTGGCGAACATTTTCGGAAGCAGCCCGGCGTCCCAGCTGCCGGCCTACTACCACCTGGCCATGGGCGGGTTCGCTTTCGGTGCCGTCTTCATGACTACGGACCCGGTTTCCGGCGCGGCGACAAACACCGGCAAGTGGATTTACGGGTCGATGATCGGCGTGCTCATAATAATTGTCCGACTGATAAACCCCGCTTTTCCTGAAGGGGTCATGCTTTCAATTCTTTTCATGAACATCGTGGCGCCGCTTATAGATCACTACGTAGTTGAATTTCATATTCGGAGAAGAATGCGACGTGGGTAAGGAACTCAAAGTCATAGCTTTTGCAGCCGTTGTCTGCGTCATTTGCAGCCTGGTGCTGGCGGCCGTATATTCCGGCCTTAAGCCGCTGCAGGACCGTAACAAGGCACTGGATGTAAAGATTAAGGTGCTTACGGCCCTGGGTGCGGACGTAGCCGACGAAGGCGGGAAGGTGACCAAGACGACTGCCGAGATCGAAGAAATGTTCGCCGCGCAGGTTAAAGGGGTGGTGCTCGACAGCTCAGGCACCATTGTAGACGTGAAGATAGAGGACCTTACGGAAGAACAGATCAACAAGCGTGATGCCGATGGACTGAAAGAATACTATCCGCTTTATGTTTCGAGTGATCCTGAGACCGGCCTCACGCGCTATGCGATCCACGTCAGCGGCAGGGCGCTGTGGTCATTGGTAAAGGGCTATATGGCCCTGGAATCAGACGGCGCGACCATTGCGGGCATGGCCTTCTACGAGCACCAGGAGACGCCTGGACTTGGCGGTGAAATTGAGAAGCCCTTCTTCCAGGAGAGGTTCAAGAGCAAGCGGTTCCTTTCAGACGGCAAGGTCCAGATCTTCAGCATAGTGAAGCCCGGCCAGCCGGTGGACGACCACAGTATCGAAGGCATAACCGCCGCAACCATGACATGCAAGGGAGTCGCCGACTTCCTTAACCGGGATTTCGCAGTATATCACAAGTATTTTGAGTCAATAAGGAACCAGTAGAATGGGAAAGCTTAAACGCATAGTGACCGATCCTTTGACGGACAACAATCCGGTAACCTGGCAGGTACTGGGTGTGTGTTCTGCTCTGGCCGTTACCACGAAGGTGCAGACGGCCCTGGTGATGAGTGCTGCGCTCACCTTTGTGCTGGTACTCTCGAACCTTGTAATATCCCTGCTCAGGAAACATATTCCCGGTAAGATCCGCATGATCGTCGAGCTGTGCGTAATAGCCACTCTGGTCATCGTTGCCGACCAGATCCTTAAAGCATTCCTTTTCGATGTAAGCAAGCAGCTGAGCGTGTTTGTGGGGCTGATCATTACTAACTGCATAGTCATGGGCCGTGCTGAAGCGTTTGCCCTCCAGAATCCTCCGGCGGAGTCTGTGCTGGATGGGCTGGGCAATGGGTTGGGCTACAGCATAATTCTCATCCTTGTAGCCACATTCAGAGAGGTGCTCGGCGCTGGCGAGTTCCTCGGGTTCCCCGTGTTTTCGGCAGTGGGGATCAATTACCCGAGCAACGTTATCATGCTGCTGCCGCCGGGGGCATTTATTGTCATCGGCCTGCTGATCTGGTTCCAGAGAACATTCATATCCAAGGAATGCAGGGAAGAAGATTAGAAGGACACCTGAGTAATTATGAAGCTTATAAACCTGGCAATTGAGTCGATACTGATACAGAACATACTCCTGGCCTACTTCCTCGGCATGTGTTCATACCTGGCCCAGTCGAAGAAGGTGGAGTCTGCTACGGGCCTTGGGTTGGCTGTTATCTTCGTAATGACCATATCGGCCCCCGTCAACTGGATGATAAAGAACTTCCTCCTGGCGAAAGGCGCGCTTGACTGGACCGGGATTGAGGTGTTGGGCAGTATGGACCTCTCGTTCCTCACTTTCATCTGTTTTATCGCGGTAATAGCCTCCCTGGTGCAGATAGTGGAGATAGTAATCGACAAGTTCTTCCCTGCACTGTACAGCACGCTTGGCATATTCCTTCCCCTCATTACGGTCAACTGCGCGATCCTTGGCGCCTCGCTGTTTTTGGATCAGCGAAACTACGGTTTTTCGGAATCACTTGTCTTTGGGTCCTGCTCAGGCGTGGGTTGGGCTCTTGCAGTTCTGCTGCTTGCGGCTATTCGCAAGAAGATTCGATATTCGCACATTCCCGAGGGACTGAAGGGACTCGGAATGGCATTTATCGTAACGGGGCTTATGGCGATAGGATTCCTGTGTTTTTCGGGAATAAGTCTTTAGTTTGGAAGGCGAAGTATTCTTTGACTGAGGGGTTGCGTAGGGAAATATGAACATCGATCCGATATTTGTTGCGACGAGTACGGCGGTTTTCACCGGTGTAATAATTCTGCTGGTTATCGTGCTCTCCGTTATCTCGAAATGGCTGTCACCCAAAGGAAGCGTTGGAATCGATATAAATGACGGCAAGAAGGTGTTCCAGGTCTCTCCGGGCCAGAGCCTGCTTTCAACTCTTGTAGGGGAGGAAGTATTCATTCCTTCTGCCTGCGGAGGCGGCGGCACCTGCGGGATGTGTAAATGCCTGGTCAAAGAGGGCGGCGGTGATGTCCTGCCCACCGAGGTGGGCTTCATCAAGAAGCCGGACAGGCGGATGGGAGTGCGCCTCGCGTGCCAGGTCAAGGTCCGTGAAAATATGAAGATCGAGGTGCCTGAAGAGGTGCTAGAAGTTCGCAAGTGGCCCTGCAAGGTCCGTTCTAATGACAACGTAGCCACTTTCATCAAGGAATTTGTTGTAGACCTCCCGGAAGGTGAAGACCTGAATTTCAAGGCGGGCGGCTATATACAGATCGATATTCCGAAATACAAACTGGCCTTCAAGGATTTTGACATTGAAGAGCAGTACCGGGGGGACTGGGAGCGTTTCAAGCTGTTCGATCTTGAAGCAGAGAATGACGAGGACTGTTTCCGCGCCTACTCGATGGCAAACCATCCGGCCGAGGGTAATTGTGTTATGCTCAACGTGAGGATAGCAACGCCGCCGCCGAAGCTTAATGTTCCACCCGGCATAGCTTCGTCATACATTTTCAACCTTAAGCCCGGTGATACTGTAATGGTCAGCGGCCCCTACGGAGAGTTCTTCCTGAAAGACACCGACCGTGAAATCGTGTTCATAGGCGGCGGAGCGGGTATGGCGCCCATGAGGAGTCACATCTTTGATTTGTTCCATACGAAGAAGACCAAGCGCAAAGTCAGTTTCTGGTATGGCGCTCGCTCTTCACGCGAAGTGTTTTACGAAGAGGATTTCAGCAGCATTCAGCGCGATAACGACAACTTCAGGTTCGAGATTGCGCTGAGTGATCCGCAGCCTGAGGACAATTGGACAGGCCCAACGGGCTTCATTCATCAGGTAGTGCTGGAGGAGTACCTCAACGCGCATCCTGATCCCACTGAGATAGAGTACTATCTGTGCGGTCCGCCGCTGATGCTCAGCGCTGTTAACAAGATGCTTTTTGATCTTGGGGTTGATCCGGAGATGATAGCTTTTGACGAGTTCTGATCTGATTAGGATCAGGAATCTTTTTGCAGCAGCCTTTCCGGAGAACCTTGCCGCAGGTGATTAGGCCAATTGCCATGGCGGCAAAGGCAACTAGAAATAGAATTGCTGCTATGGCAGCAGTTAGTGCGAAATGTGACATACTGCTGATGTAGTACCACAATTCGGATCGATTTGGCAAAAAGAAAGGAACCGGTTATGAGGACGGCTGAAGATATAGTCAGGAACAAGACGACGGACGCGCTCGGCGTTGACGTTGGTGCAACCATCAAAGACGCGCTCGAACTCATGCAGGACAAGAGGATCGGATCGGTTGTAGTGCGTGAGGGTGACAAGCTTGTTGGAATCTGGACTGAGCGAGACCTGATCCGTAATGCGCTGGTTGAAGGGTTCGATCCGGCTGCCGCGAAGATCGCTGACTACATGACCAGGGACCTGGACTTTGTTTCGCACGAGCTCACTATCTTTGAACTGATGGATTACTGCCTCGGTGTAAGGCACAGGCGAATCCTCGTCCAGAAGGACGGCGAGTTTTTGGGACTGCTCACTGCCGGTGACGTGATGCGTGCGTGCCTGCGGGAAAAAGATGAGGAGTTCAAGGAAGTCAATGCCCTCGCCAGCTGGCAGTACTATGAAGACTGGGGCATGGTAACCAAGCCCAAGCCCAAGCTGGAAGGCTGATGTCACGAGGGGGCCGGCACTGGTCCTTAAGGTCTGTTCCGGGAATGCTTCGGCATGCGCTCTGCACACGCTCACGCCATGCTAAGCTCATCACGCGAAACATGGTAGAGGTGCAGGGACTCGAACCCTGGACCCGCTGATTAAGAGTCAGCTGCTCTACCAACTGAGCTACACCTCCACGGAATCGAAGGGCGTAATATAAGCATAATAAACGAAAAGGCAAGCTCTTAATTGAGGGCTTGCCTTCTCTTCCCGGACAGATTGTGTCGGTGCTATTTGCTGAGCATCGACTTTATCTTCTCGTCCAGCCCGTCAATGTCGACAGGCTTTTCCATGAAGTCCTGTACAGGCATCCAGTCAGGGTCAATGTCCTTGGCAGAGAAATCCATAGGGAAGTGCTGATTCACTCCCGTGAGAAGGATGATGGGAAGGCCCTTGACCTTCTCGTTCTGCCTGATAGCGCGTGCGAGATCAAAACCGGCGGCGGGGTTGTCGGGAAACATCACGTCGAGAATGGCGAGTTCGGGCTGAATGTCCGCTATTTTTTCTGCCGCACCATCACTGCTGTGGATTTGGTCCACGCTATGACCCCTGCTCTCAAGCTGTGCAGCAAGGTTTCCAGCCAGCTCTACATCGTCATCGAAAACCACCAGTTTGGACATTCCAACTCCTCCTTTACGAATTATCAGTTTTTAAATTATAGTCTTTATCGCGCAAACTGCAATAGTGAGTTGGTATGCTGACGGTAAATGTTGTGCCGATGCCCTGGAGGCTGTTGACACTGATCTTCAGGCTTTCCTTCTGGACGATTTCGCTCACGATGGACAATCCCAGACCGGTCGATCTTGGGTTGTAAGCGGCCGCGTCCGAGGTGCGATAATACTCATCAAAGATGTGGGGAAGGCAGTCCTCTGCTATGCCGATTCCATCGTCTGCGACAGAAATCTCGTAACCGGAGTCTGTCCTTTTCATCGAGATGCGGGCTTCCCCGGCTTCGTGCGCGTAGGTAACCGCGTTGGAGATCAGGTTAAGAAAGAGAATCGAGTACCTTGACGCATTTCCTTTTACCTCGAGCGGGATCAGGTCCAGCTCTATGTCTACGGACCTTTCACGCGCGCGGTCTTCGATGTCGGAGACGACACTGCGGATGATGTCAGAAATGTTGAAGTGCTCAGGCTCCTGGTCAGGGGCGTTCTCCGAGCGAATCTGGCCAAGCAGAAGTATGTCGCGTATCCTCGTCGCAAGCGAATGGGACCGCCTCTCTATGCGGCCCAGGATCTCCCTCGCAGTTTCTGAGAGTTCGTCTCCGCACTTAAGTCGAAGGATCTGGATATTGCTTTCGATTCCGGAGAAGGGGGCCTTTAGGTCGTGCGTAGTCCTAAGGACGAGTTTGTTCTTTTCTTCATCAGCGAGAAGAAGCTGCTGGTTTGCCCTATGCAGCTGGATATCTCGACGGACCACTGCCCTTGCAATGGTCTGCACCAGGTACCAAACGGCAAACCATATTACAATCGCGGACGCCGCGAATACGGGAGGTATCCATTCGTAACTGCCCGGGGCAGACCGTTCCGAGGTGAGTATGGACGTTCTTTCCCACAGCCCGTAATGCTCGAGCGATACGCATACCGCGTAGAGAGCTGCTGAGAGGGATGCGACGAGAAAGCTGCGCTTGGGTGGGAAAAAGATACACGCACAGACTATGTGAAGCAGGTAGAGGAATGCTGCGAATGTCTCCGTACTTCCGACGAAATGCACGAGTGCCGTTAGCACTGACAGGTCCACGATGATCTGGAGCCACATGTTCTGTTCAACTCTCCGCGGCCTGCTGGCCTCTCCCAGCCTGAGAGAAAGGAGCCAGAATACAGAATTGGCCAGCATCAGGCCCACGGCAAGAACCCATGGCCATATATGGGGTGGGCTGATGCCGATGTCGCGCATCCACCCCGGCATAAGTGCTGAGACAGCCGCGAACGCCGACAACAGGCACACTATGATCCAGCGGATCTTAATGAACCACCTGACGTTCATTATGAGCGCCTCGGTGGCGAAGCCCAATGTGTCAGATACCTCCGGCTTTTTCGTATAACTTGATCCGTCTAGTACAAACGATGCCAATGGGTCTCCTGGAAATAGTCAATCGACAATAGTTTCTCTCGAGCATGCAGCTCTGTGTTCCTGAGCTCGTGAACGGCCTATGTTATGCCCTCTGAATCTATAATCTGCAATATGATATTGTAAATCCGCATCAATTCCAGCGCATATTTGCGGGAAAACTCAATGAGTTCGATGATGTGCTGGTCAGTTATGGATTTGCAGGAGCAAGACTCTTAAGAGTAGGTAACTCGCGATGCTGCAGGTGTTGAACTGCCTGCAGGTGAAGCAGCGTTCTGCGCGAGATGGCAGCTACATTAACCTTTCGCGCCATTCCCGGGGGGAGCAGCCTTCACTTTGGCGGAAGCGACGGGCGAAATATCCCGGATCATCGAAGCCGGTTTTAGACGCTATTTCTCCGATATTGAGCGTAAAGTCGCCTAGCAGCTGCTTGGCCTTGGCGATACGGCGGGAGGTAACGAAGTCAGAGAAGGTGCGCCCGCTGTGCCGGCGAAACAGTGAAGAGAAATGATTAGGGGTCATGCGGGCCGCTGCCGCAATCTCGCCAACGTTATAATGAAAATCGGGCCGCTTGGTCACCGTGTCCTGTATTACCTGAATAATGGCGGGGACCTTCTTCCTGGAAGTCGAAACTTTCAGTCCCTTGTCCTCCGCCAGGGCCCCAAGCTCTCGGAGCTGCTCCGTTATGACAGTACCCGTGGAAAATACAGCGCTGGTGCGCTCTTTGGATTCTGTAAGCTGTTTCTGAATATGGCGCTGGGCGAAGATCATCCTTATGGCGTCAGCGGACGCCGAAAGCAGGTCGTTTGCCAGGGCTACCTCCGCTTTCGACATAACCGGAAGCTTAAAAAAAGTTTTCTTAAGCGCTTTGAGGTCCAGCCCAAGTTTCTTTGCGCGAGCTGAGGTCTCCTCGTTCCAAACCCGATCCCGGTCGGAGTCAGTGAAGCTGCAGCTGCTCAGGACGGCCTGGGACTGTTCGTGGCCAGGTGGATTCACAGGGCAGACAAGTGCAAATGCTCCAGCATGGCATTTCTGCACAGAGGTGCCTGAGCTGCAGGCTGCGACGGTCATAAGGACGTGGCACATCCTGCACTGCTTGGCCCCCTCTGGTACGCTCTGGATAATCTGGCAAAAATCCGGGAGCGCATGGCTGCCGTTCGGGCTGCACTGGACCCAGCCGCTTTCGTCGGGGTAGACGATCCTCATGCGCGTGTGCGCCATCCTCACAGCAAGGTCGTTCAGCTTCACGAGAAGGGGATGGTTTCGCAGAATAGAGCGCATACTTACAGACTCATTTTCGCCCATTTTCTGGTGTCCCTCTTCTTCCTTGTGCCTAATGTGGCGTGTTATATCGCTATATTCGTAGGATAGTCCTATAATGGCACATGTTTTCGCGGGTGTAAAGTGCGAAAGGTATGTTAATCTAAATAATTAGCACTAAATGAAAACGATATTGGCTATAGATGACGATACCGAATGGCTGGAGTTCACCGTGTTGGCGCTCGGTGACGATTACGACGTGAAGACGGCGAACTGTGCCGATGATGTCGTAGACCTGGTTGGTGACCTGCGTCCTGACCTGGTGATACTCGATGTGATGATGACCGAACACAAGGACGGCTTTACGGCACTGGCGGAGCTCAAGAACGATCCGAAATGCTGCGATGTTCCCGTCATTATCTTCTCAGAAGTCAATGTTGTCACGAACATGAACTTCGGGATGAATGAACTGCAGACCTTTCTAGGTGTAAAGCCGACAGTGTTTTTGGAGAAACCGGTCTCAGCTGAGCGCTTGAAAAAGGAAGTCGATAAAGCGCTGCTGCCCGCGTAGTGCTGTTTTGCGAGCTTTCCTGCAGCGGGAATGAATTAGATGGTTCCGGAATTATACTGCAACACCCTGGCAACTGAACCGATTGAGGTTAAGGGTCGTGTGCTCGTCACAGGCGCGACAGGGTATGTTGGCGGTCTTCTTATACCTGAACTGCTTGCCAGGGGCTACAATGTCAGGGCAATGGTCAGGGCCGAGGCGCCGGGTGTAGAGCACCGCTGGCCGGGTGCAGAAATTTGCGTGGCAGACGCTTCCAGCAGGGACGACTTGCGCGAGGCCCTCAGGGGTGTTGATACTGCCTATTACCTCATTCATTCGCTTCTGCTCGGGTCCAAAGAGTTTCACGAGCAGGACCTGGCATACGCGAGGAACTTCTCGGAAATAGCTGCCGCTTCGGGTGTGAAGCGTATCATCTACCTGGGAGGCCTGGGCGACACGAGGTCGGAGCTTTCGCTTCACCTCCGGAGCCGGGCGGAAGTGGCAAAGATCCTGTGCATGGGCGAGGTCCCGGTAACGACCTTTCGCGCTGCCATAATCGTGGGCTCCGGCTCAGCGTCCTACGAGATTATCAGATCTTTGATAAAGAGGCTGCCTGTGATGGCCATACCGCCGTGGGGGAGAACAAAATGCCAGCCAATAGCAATCCGAGATGTCATCAGGTATCTTGTGGGGGCTTTGGAAACCCCGGCTACGACTGGCGCATCCCTTGATATCGGAGGGCCGGACGTTCTCACCTATGAATGCATGCTGAAGATTTACGCGGAGGTATCCGGGAAACGCGTACTGTTCTTTCCCTTCGCATATTCGAACATGACCTTCTACTCATTCCTGGCCGGTCTGATTACGCCGGTCCCGTACAACCTCGTGGTCAGCCTTATGGAGGGCCTGAAGAACGACGTGCTGTGCGAGAACGATCGTGTCCTTGAGCTGATTCCCTTTCGCCGGATGCCTTACCGCGAGGCGATAGTAGGGGCGATGTCACTTGAAGAGAGGGACATTGTCCATACCCGATGGTCAGACGCTTACCCTCCCGCCCATGAGCTGGCGATGAAGCTTAACGAGGCAGATCCGCCCCCCAGTTTCAAAAGTTCCTATAAGCTTCTTACCCGGAAATCGGGGTCCGGGCTCTTTGAGGCCGTCTGTCGCATAGGCGGAGATCATGGCTGGTTTGACGGGAACTGGATGTGGCGCTTGAGGGGCTTTGTTGACAGGCTTCTTTCCGGGGTGGGTACCGCCAGAGGACGGCGGAGCTCAAACCAGCTGCGTGTGAATGATGTGATAGATTTCTGGCGGGTGGAGAGCATTGTGCCCGACAGGATGCTTCTGCTGAGGGCCGAGATGATCATGCCCGGCAGGGCCTGGCTGGAATTCAATATCAGGCACCTCGCCGGGGAACGTGAGCTTGGCGTAAAGGCTTATTTCCAGCCACGTGGCGTCCTGGGGCATATCTACTGGTACGCGTTCCTGCCGTTCCACTTCTATATATTCAAGAGCCTGATCCGGCAGATAGAAAGGAACGCGCCAGTCTAGCGAGAAGACTGGTCAGCCTGGCCCAACGCCTCATCGACAATCTGCTGCGCCGCAGCCCGGGCTTTTTCAATGCCTTCAGCCCGGATGATCTCCCGGATGTAGGGCTCCGCGAGCTTTTTCGCTACCTGTGATCGGGCCTCGATGTCCAGGGACGACTCCTTAAGTTCAGCGCGGATTTCACCGAGAAGCTGTATGTGTTCTCCCCATTCCGGACCGAAAGCTGAATCCAGTTTATGCCTGACCTGTTTGGCCACGGTTGGACTGGCGCCTCCGGTGGACGCGGAAATCAGCAGGTCGCCCCGCGAGAATACGGACGGAAAGATGAATGTGCAGAGGTGAGGCTGGTCAACAACGTTGACCAGTAATCCCGCCGCGAGGGCGTGCTCGTGTACAGTGCGGTTTACCTCCTCTGATGAAGTAGCGCATATTACCAGGCAGGCGCCTTCCATGTCGCCCTGCCGGTATTCTCTCTTTATTAGCTCCACTCCACCCATCCCTGCGAGCTCATCGACTATATCCGGGGCGACCACTCTGACTTTCGCTCCATACTCAAGGAGCGACTGCACTTTACGACATGCTATATTTCCCCCGCCTACAACGAGTGTCAGGCGGTCAGTGATGTTTACGTTGATAGGGAAGTGTTTCACGCGATGGACCTCATGACTTTTTTCGCGGCAGTAACGGTCTTGTCAACCTGCTCTTCGGTGTGGGCCGTAGAGACAAATGCCGCTTCAAACTGAGATGGGGCGAGGTGTACGCCCTCAGAGAGCATGCCCTGGAAGAATTTGCCGTATCTTTCCGCGTCTGACTTCTTTGCACTTTCGTAATCTGTTACCGGCTCTGAAGCGAAGAAGAGTGTCTGCATCGATGCCACTCTGTTCTGCTGAACGGGAACGCCGGCTTCGCTTGCCGCATCGCCAAGGCCCTGCTCAAGCTGTGCCGCAAGGGAGTCCAGCCGCTCGTATGGCGGATCTGAAGCGATTACATCCAGCATTGCGATTCCCGCGGCCATCGCAACGGGGTTGCCGCTGAGTGTACCGGCCTGGTACACCGGACCTTTTGGAGCCAGTGCGTCCATGATTTCCCTGCGCCCGCCGTAGCCCGCAGCAGGAAATCCGCCGCCCAGGATCTTTCCCAGCACTGTGAGGTCGGGAGTGACCCCGTAGCGGCCCTGTGCTCCTGAAGGTCCGAGTCGGAACCCGGTTATTACTTCATCAAATATCAG
>JBFIFS010000025.1:0-22112 GCA_041602695.1 Kiritimatiellia bacterium | reverse complement strand
TGGCGCGGGAACCCGCCTGCACCCACTGACGCAGATCACAAGCAAGCAGCTTCTGCCCGTCTACGACAAGCCAATGGTTTACTACCCGCTTTCCACGCTTATGTTGGGAGGGATCAAGGACGTGCTCGTTATCTCGACCCCGCATGACCTGCCCAAGTTCCAGGAGCTCCTTGGCGATGGATCGCGGATAGGCATGAAGCTTTCTTATGCGGAGCAGCCAGAGCCAAAAGGCATAGCCCAGGCTTTTGTCATCGGCAGCGACTTCATTGGCGATTCGAGTGTTGCGCTGATACTGGGAGACAACCTCTTCTACGGCAGGATGGATTTTCTCCGCAACGCCCTGAAAAGAGAGGTCGGCGCTACTGTCTTCGGGTATCCCGTGCACGACCCCGAGCGCTATGGGGTAGTTGATTTTGACAAGACAGGAAAGGCGTTGAGTATCGAAGAGAAACCTTCGAAACCGAAAAGTAAATACGCGGTACCTGGCCTGTACTGCTATGACAATGAGGTGATCAGCATCTGCTCCTCGCTCCAACCCTCGGAACGAGGTGAACTGGAAATCACCGATGTCAACATTGAGTACCTGAAGAAAGAATCGCTCCATGTCGAGCTGCTTGGACGGGGCATGGCCTGGCTGGACACGGGAACTCCGCAAAGCCTTCTTGAGGCAGGAAGCTTCGTGGCCAGCATTGAGAACCGACAGGGACTGAAGATCGGATGCATTGAGGAAATAGCCTGCCGCATGGGCTTTATTTCACCCGCCCAGCTCCAAACCCTGGCTGCAGGCTTCAAGAACAACGAGTACGGAAAATACCTGGCAGGCGTTGCCGGCGACTTGATCGAGGCATAGAGTTCAATACATGACCGACTGGAAGAAAGGCGATATTGACGGCGTAGTCGTTACTCCCCTTAAACTGTTTTCTGACAGCAGGGGCTGGCTCGCCGAGACTTTTCGAAGCGACGAACTTCCACAGGCGTTCGCTCCCGCAATGAGCTACATCTCCTTGACCCACCCCGGGGAAAAGCGCGGGCCCCACGAGCACAGGGAGCAGACCGACCTCTTCTGTTTCGCAGGTCCCGGAACGTTCCTGGTGCGCTTATGGGATAACCGGAGCGGTTCACCTACGCGCGGCCTGGAGATGGAATTGTTCGCCGGGGCCGACAACCCGTGCACGATCAGAATCCCCCCGGGCATAGTGCATGGATACAAGAACGTTTCGGACGTCGATGCGCTGTGCATAAATTATCCCAACAGACTGTTCGCGGGAGAAGGCAAGTCCAGCCCCATAGATGAGATACGCCACGAGGAAGATGACCCGCAGCTGTTTGATATCTGAAATAGGTTGATTTATTCCCTCAATCCTTATAATCCGTTATCTGATTTTTGAAAATAAACGAGGAGATTAAGATATGAAGAAGGCACTTGTGTGCGGCGCGGGCGGTTTCATAGGCGGCCATTTGGTGAAGAAGCTCAAGAAAGAGGGCTACTGGGTTCGGGCTGTGGACCAGAAAGAGCACGAGTTCGCGGAATCTGCGGCAGACGAATTCAAGGTCCTCGACCTGCGGGAGGAAGCCAAATGCATCGAAGCGCTAACTGTTGACGGCGGGCCCTTCGACGAAGTTTACCAGCTGGCAGCGGACATGGGCGGAATGGGATTCATCCACACGGCCGAGTGCGAGATCATGCACAACAGCATTCTTATTAATGTACACATGTCCCACCATGCAGCCGAGATGGGTGTGCCTCGCTACTTCTTCTCTTCATCCGTCTGCGTCTATCGCGACATGGAAGTCGGCGAGCCGGAAATGGACGAGAACGGCGCCTATCCTGCACAGCCCGATAACGAATACGGGTGGGAAAAGCTTTACTCAGAGCGCATGGCAATGGCCTATGGGCGTAACAAGGGCATGCAGGTAAGAATAGCCCGTTTTCAGAACTGCTACGGCCCCGAGGGCACCTGGACCGGCGGCCGCGAAAAGGCGCCGGCGGCGATCAGCAGGAAAGTCGCTGAAGCCGGCCCCGGCGGCACAGTCGAGGTATGGGGCGACGGAACAGCTGTCCGCTCCTACACATATGTCGACGACATGGTGAACGGCATTTACCTCCTGATGCAGTCAGACCTGGAAGGCGCTGTCAATATCGGCTGCCCTGAATATGTGTCAGTTAACGAGCTTGTTGACGCTGTCTCCAAGGCCGCAGGGTTCGAAGTAAACATCAAGCACGTTGAAGGACCCGTGGGGGTACAGTCCCGCAACTTCAGCAACGAGCGAATCTACTCCATCGGCTGGAAATCAGAGTGGCCTCTCGAGAAGGGCATCGCAGCTACTTACCCGTGGGTCGCCGAGCAGGTGAAGAAATCAGAAGCTGGAAGCTAGAGATCAGACGATAGAAAGAAAGCGCACGATAATGACAGTGCGGCCTCAATCTAGAAAGGCCGACCTCTATCCTCTATCTGCTAGCCTCTGAGCTCCGACCTCTAGCCTCTGTCCGCAACCTTCTCCCTTGACCTTCTCCGCTGAACCTTTAACTTTTCCGCATGTATTCACTGGACAGGGCTTTGGCATGGCTGTCTTTCGTACTCGTATCCCTAACGATACTTGTGGGGCCATGGGTTTTTGGCACGTGGGAGGCATGGCACTTCTGGCCTGCTGCAACGTTAATCTTTGTTTCGGCGTTCGCATTTGCCATTCGACTTCTCCTGAAAGCGTATAGGGCCGAGATTTTCGGCAGGTCAAACTGGAGACCGTCCGGGGGGCCGGGGAAATCCGTCCAGGCCGGCTTTCTTTTTTACACGGTGTTCCTCGCCTACGCGTTCTTACGTGCGATGCGCTCCGAGGTACACACGGACGCCGAACGCAGCTTCCTGCTCTTTCTGACGCCCGCCCTCGTCGGAGCACAGGTCGCCTTCAGCTTCTCTGCCAGGCAGAACCGTACACTCTTCCTCATGATGGCTGCAAACCTGGTACTGCTTGGCCTCTATGGAGTGCTCAACCACGTCCTCTTCAAGAACGCTTACACAATGTGGCTCCCTGGCGAACCTCAGTATCAGACAGGCTTCTACCGCGCTACCGGATCATATGTCTGCCCGGATCATTTCTCCGGAATCATGGAATTTGCACTGGCGATAGGGCTTGCGTTTGCTGTCACCCAACGATCTCCCGCAGGGCTCCGGGCCGGGGGGCTGGCGACAGCTGCGCTCGCACTTGCCGGCATTTTTTTCAGCAAGTCGCGCGGAGGAGGTCTAACCGTGATGGTCATGCTCCCGGCGTGCCTGGTGTTCTGCCTTTTCACCTGGGGCCGCAGAGCCCGACTGTATTTAAGACTGGCAACCGCACTGGCGGGGCCCGCCCTTCTCGCTGCGCTCCTGCTGACAGGCAATTCGTACATGGAGCGTTTCAGCAGTTACTTTGGATTCACTAAAGACAGTGAAAGGCCAACACTCACCGAGGTCAGGCAGCGCCTGAGCAGTACCGCGCGAGGAACAATGTTTTCCGCTGCCTATCGCGCATGGAAAACCTCGCCGGCTTTCGGCATAGGCGCCGGCATGCACCAGAACCTGTGGCCCCACTTCGCCGCAAGCCCTGACGGCAATCGCAAGACCATGGACTGGCCTAAGAGGATCAACAACCAGTGGCACTCCTACGAAGTTCACAATGACTGGCTCCAGCTCCTGGAGGAGTACGGACTGGTGGGCCTGATCCTTTTCATGCCGCCGCTTTTCTGCCTGGCGATGGCGCTGGCCCTGCTGAGAAAGCAGCAAAGGGGAGAGAACAGCCCATGGATGAATTCTGTGCTGATATCGTCGGCGATAATGGCGCTCATAGCGATGACATTTCATTCGCTGGGCGATTTCAATCTCCAAATGCCCGCCACAACATGGATGCTGTCCGCCCTGCTATGTTTTCCTCTGCATGAGGCCGTGTGGTCCAGCAAGAGCAGGACAAACACGGATCGTACTGATGGCACGGACACATACACACCCAGCTAGAGAAGGCTTCACTGTCCTGCACGGCCCCAAGGGCAAAAGCGGGACAGGCTCAATCCTGCCATGAATGCAATAGTCACAAGCGATGTTCACCTGGGATCGAGAGCGCTCGACCCCTCCCCTTTCATAGAGTTCGTCCGCAATTTTCCGTTAGAAAAGCGGCTCATACTTAACGGCGACATAGTGAACCGGAACTGCACACACCTGCCCGATAAACATGCGGAGGCCCTGGACCTGTTGCGCGAACTGTCCCGCAGCACCCGCGTGACCTGGATAAGAGGCAACCATGATGAGGACTATGAGCTGACGAATCCCGGAGGAATTGAATTTGTCGATTTCTCGCTTATCGAGGACGGGGTCGGAATCCTGCACGGGCACGACTTCAGGCACAGAAAGCTGAGCAACCGTCCGCTGGTCTATGTCCTTCGAGCAATACAGGCTGTACGCCGCCACATCGTCTCCGAGTCTGCGGCCGTACATTACAGGGTCTGGGACGAACACATTCTCGTCCGCACACTCCGCAGGCACATCATCAACAATGCGTTCTCGCTGGCGAGAGAGAACGACCTCCAAATCGTCGTCTGCGGGCACATCCACATTGGCGAGAAGATGGAGAGGGACGGGATCCGCTATATCAACACTGGCTCCTGGCTGGCCTGCAAGAACGGTTTCGCAGGCGACACTCCCCCTTGGACAGCAGTTACAGCGGCACCACGCGGCTAGCATCCAGTTCGCGGCTTGAAAGCCTTTGTGACAGGCGATACTATGGCGCAAACCGAAAGAAGAGAGAGCTCCTTTTTCTGGACCCCCACTTACGGAGTTGAGTCTACATGACGGAAAAACAAGTTGACACTGCATCATCGCCGACGGCCGAAATTGAAGCGGCGAACAAGGAATTCTACAGAGAATCCGCTGCCAGATATGAAGACTATGAACACTGCGTCTTTGCCCCATGCTATCAGGAGATGCTGCTGGATGATCTCGCATTCATTTCTGGCCGGCTGAGCAGCAGGCCAAAGATCTCATGCCTCGACTGCGGCGGCGGAACCGGCAACATCGCCCTTAAACTTCTGGACAGAGGATGGAATGTCACTGTCGTAGATGTTTCAAGCCAGATGCTCGATATACTTGAAGAGCGGTGCCGGGCGCAAGACCTTCACCCCCAAGTCCACAACCTCCCGCTCGGCGATTTCTTTGAATCGAACGACCGCCAGTTCGACCTCATTTCTTTCGGCTCCGTGCTTCATCATCTATACTCCTACAAGGACATCATCTCTTCCGCGGTGGACGCCCTGGCACCGGGCGGCATCATCTATTCCATTTATGACCCCATCGTGCCCCGCTCCAAGCTCCTTGCTTTGGGATGCTCGTCGTTTGACACGCTGCTCGCCAAACTGCGCTACGACCGTTCTGACTTCCTGCCTGGGCTTTCACGAAGAATCAAGAAGGCCCGCATGAAGTCCTCGGGAAGGCACAATCGCGCCGTTGTGAGCTCGGGTGACCTGGCGGAATATCACGCGAAAACCGGAATAGATGACACCGCCGTTCTGCACCTGCTTAAGGGCAAGGGATGCGAAATCCTCAGGCATGTCCGGTACGCAAACGGCCGCACTGCGGCAGGCAGGGCCATGAGCGCCGCGCTGCGCGCGTGCGAGGGCTGCAGAATCATCGCGCAGCACAGCGAGCAGCCCTGACCCCTTTGCTGATAACTGTTGATTCATTCACCTTTTCTGATAGCTTCTAAGTTTTAAGGATACAACTTCAGCAGTCCTCCCCAAGGGCCATGCGATCTAAAGAAAACAAATTCATCTCTAATCTCAAAAGCAAGGCGCAGAAGAACCGCGTTCTATTCTTCCTCCTGTTACCCGCCATCATGCTTAGGCGCCTTTGGATTCTTATCGACAGCAGAATCGTGATGCGCAACTTGCGACGGCTGAACAGCAAAGTTCCCGGCACGACGGTAGTCATAAGTGTCGATCATTTCGGAGGCAGGTTCGAAATAGGCTCCTCCTCAGACATATTGGATCGCATTCTCCGGGGCGATGTTTACGAGAAGGAGCTTTCGGAAATAGTTGCCCGAAAAATCAACAGGAGCAGTGATGCGATCGATTGCGGAGCCAATGTGGGCTTCTTTTCAGTATTCATGGCTTCACTGATCGGACCCGAAAACAGGGTGCTCTCGATTGAGCCCTCCCCTGCGGCGCGCGAAAGGCTCGCCGCCAACCTGCGACTTAACGACGTCAGCGGCAAGGTTCAGATTTTCGCCGGCGCGGCATCTAACCTCACGGGGCACGCCACTCTGTCTTACCCGCCCGGAAAGGAAGAATATTCAACGCTGGGCCGTGTGGTACACCCAGAGGTCGCAGGCGCACGAGTTTCAACTGTCGATGTCAAGCTGGACACCATAGACAACATTGTCGACAGGCTGGGCCTGAATCCAGGATTCATGAAGATAGACGTGGAAGGCCACGAATACAAAGTCATAGAGGGGGCGCGGGAAACCCTGCTCCGAACAAGACCCATCATACTTGCGGAAGCATCAAGCATCCTCCTTGCCGATGCCGGATCATCAGTTGACGCACTGCTCACGCTTCTTGGCGACCTCGGCTACGAAACCCTGGACACGCAGGGCAACAGTGTCCATAGCAGCTTTGTTGGCGACATCCTGGCGGTTCCCCGGGGCAAGTGATGTAAGCTGAAGCAGCGAGCTGCCGAAAGCCGCTCTGCGCCGGGTGACAACGGAATGCCCGGATTGACTCGCTCCGCGCATACGCCTATTCTATCCGCAAATGAACAAAGACTCCTTTGAGCAGCGCCGCACCAGATTAAAGGCCTTTATCTCCGAAAACCTCGCTCTTGTCGGGGCCATCGGCGGCTGGTTCGAGATGGGGGCCCGGCTCGCTGCGGCAGTGCTTTTGATCCCCGTCCTGATACGCTTCCTTGGGGATGATATGGCGGGTGTCTGGTTCACATACCAGTCGACAATCGCGATGCTGAGCTGCGTAGAATTTGGCCTGCGCCGTACATTTACCCGGGAGACATCCGCTGCGATTTCCGGAGGGCGAAGCCATGAATCCGGCGACTTTCTTCAGACGCTCGGAGGACAAAGAGGAGTTATGCAGGTATATGCTGCGGCGCGACAGCTCTTCTCGACGGTCTCATTCGCAGGCATACTGCTCTCGCTCGGCACATTCCACTTCATACTCGCCAAGAGCAGGCTGGCCGGGGTAATCACGCCGGATGCAGGCTCTGCCTGGACCGTATTGACCATTGAGCTCGCCGTCATCTTTCTTACCCTGCCCGACATCGCCCTTCTCGACGGCATCGCAAAAATACATGTCACCAGGATGATATCAGGTGTCTACGCGCTGCTGCGGGGCCTGGCTATGGCCATGGGCGCGATGATAACGGGGTCTCTCCTGGGCATTGCCGTCTGCGCCTTGGCCGTAAGCTTACTGAACCTGGCCGCTTTCAAGCTGGCAACACGAAGCCGACGGCTTAATTCAGAGACAAACAGCGGAGACAGACTGCATCAGGCAGAGTTTATCAAGCTGCTCAAGATGTCGCTGCCCATGGGTGCCTTCGCAACCGGACACTACGTAATGGTATCCATACAGCCAGTCTTGATCGGTCTGTTCCTCGAGCCGGCAAGCGTCACTTCATTCTACATTCCTTTCAGGCTCATATCCCTGCTGAACACGGGCGCATTTCAGATCGTAGTTCCGCGACTGCCACCATTCACCATGACGATATGCAAAGGAAACAAGCAGGAAGCCGTACGCATCTTTTCCAACACCATGCGATCGCTGCTGCTGTTGCTGGTACTGTGCGCAACCTTATTCCTGATAGTCACACCGCACCTCATGGAAATCATGAAGGTCTCAAGCGTTCCCACGCTAGTGCTGATGCTGCTGATTCTTGACGGCGGCATACTCTACCTATGCGGAACGTGCGCCGATTTTGTGATAGCCGCCGGGAAGTGCCCGTTCCTGTGGTCTACGGTCGCATGGGTGGCTATAGGTGCCGCGCTGGGCGTGCCCCTAACAATCCATTTTGGCGCCGCGGGTTCTGTTGCAGCAGTCATCATAGCCGGGCTGGTCTCACGCAACACTCATGCGGTAATAGAGGCCGTCCGGCTGATAAAATCGCTGAAAGACGACCGACGATAACCTGACGCGCGGCCTGCTAGTGCGGAAACAGAATGTCATGGACACACGCTGACACTTTGTAGATATTTCTCTTTGCAGCCCTAAATTCAAGAGGAACCAGCCCTATGCATCATGACAAGACCGCAGACAAGGCGGCAGGACTGATACGCCCGCTTCGGGCACTTGCCCAAAAGGGCCCATACTTCATATTGACGACCGCTGCCTGTATCACCCTTCTCTGGCTTGCCATCCCACTCCTCAGTCATCGCTCTTTCAAACCGGTTCTTTTGCAGTACAGCCTGGCGCATGCCATGCTCATAGCGGCGGCTATGGGCGTTCCGGCGTTCATCATGATCCTTGCCGTCAGGTGTGACCGAAGGGCCAATAAGAAAATGGCCATCTCCTGCATGGCAACAGCATGCATCGCTGAAATCCTGGCCCGGACCATGCTGCCTGAGGCGCCCCTCGAATCGTCCGCGTTGAGGAAGCCCGCTCCGTACATAATGTTCTGCGGACAGCCGGGAGCAGTCGTCCCATGGGAACCCCGAATGGGCGCGCTGCCTGAAGCCCCACCGCCTCCTCTGGACAGAATGGGCTTTCGGAATGAAGAAGCCATGACCTTGGAGAAACCGGCAGGCGAATTTCGTGTCGCAGTCCTCGGAGGGTCAACGGTGTTTAACGGCAACCCGCTTTCCTGCAGCATTCCCGGAATCATGCAAACTCATTTTAGGCGGGCCGGACTTACGAATGCTGAAGTCTACAACTGCGGGATCGTGGGCGGCGTATCAGGACAGGAGCTGGCGTTACTTGCGCACGTGCTTCCGAAATACAAGCCGGACCTGGTGGTGGTTTACGATGGCGGGAACGACATCCTCCACCCCTGGTTCTACGATCCGCGCCCCGGCTACCCATACAACTTCATGGTGCTCGAGCAGGGAATGGATGCGGTAAGCGGATCACTAACCCCCTCGCAGGTGATCTCGTCCCTCCTGCGCCAGAGCAAGCTCCTGAGCATTCTCTATCGCTCGGCCCTGACCCAACGGTCGCTTCCAGTAGACTCTCTTCGCCGGCAAAATCATTACAGAACGCCCGCGTGGGAGGAGTCTGTAGTCCAGCACTATGAGGAGAACCTGAATAGAATGACGGCATTTGCCAGAAGCATCGATGTGCCCATCTGCTTCTTTCTCCAGCCATGCCTGGCGCTCAAACAGCCTGTCACGGATGAGGAGGACCCTTTCCTTTCGGACAGTGACCTTAACGCCTACATCGACAGACAATACAGGAGGGCCCAGCAGGCCTATGCCTCATTGCAGAACACTTACTCCAGCGACAACAGGGCGCACTTTTTCGACCTAAGCGGCATAATGAATGGCTATCAGGAGCCTACTTACTGGGACATGATCCACACTGATAACGCAGGAAACAGACATATCGCCGAACACATAGTCACACGTATTCTTTCCGCGAACGTTCTAGATGAGAACCGCTAGGACGTGAATGCTGCCCTCACCGGGCTTCTTCTGTGCCCTTCTCACTTCTGCCTAGCGACCTCACCACGAACCCAAGGCCTATGAACATCCAAAGCAGGGGGAACTGGGGCTCCATCCCGACAAGCAGCCTGACAAGAAAGACGCCCTGGAAAGCCGTTACAAAAGTGTACACATCCTTACTGCGCCCTTCTTCAGCGTGCACCGATGACTTCATCCCTGCGAAAAACTGCGAAAGAAGTATAAAGATCATAAGCAGGGCCGCAGGAATACCCAAGGCCCGCGCGGCAGTAAGGTACCCGTTGTGCGTGGCCCCTGATGCAACGTAGATTTCAGCTGACTGCCGGGTCATTCCTCCATCCTGATAAGGATTGAAAGAAGCCATCTCACCTTTTGCGCCGCCGAATCCCGAACCGAAAACAGGTCTTCGCCTGATGTCTTCCACCGCCATGCGCCACCTAATCAAACGCCACTCAATAGTGGCGTCCGCATGTGTTGCCTCTGACACGTCTGTTCGAACAAGGGAAAGCAGCCTTACTCCAGGGGTGTTCGCCGAGATAAGGCCCGAATCCAGCGCCACTATTGAGAGCATCTTCAGGAGGATGATCCCAAGAACAAGAAGGGCAATTCGAGAATAGCGCCTCTTCACGAACAATATTATCCCGACAAGGAATACAGCGGCAATCAGCGAGATCCTGTTTCCGCCGGCAACTACCCCGGCGAAACCAACGGCCAACAGGATCTTGGTGACTTTGGACGGCAGGCGAAACAGTGACGGAAGAAGAGACGCAGCGATAAGCACCATGCCGAATGTAGGCAGAACAACAAAACGAAACCAGCCGTTGCCGAAGAAGGTGATATATACCCCGAGCGCGGAAAGCACGCGCGCCACCCGATACGAGCCCAACGGCATGAGGACGAGGAAGAGGAGTAAAAAGAAAAGTGACGTGAAAAAGAGCGATCTAAGAAAACGGTCCATCTGCGCCCATGAGTTTATAAAGCACCCAAGCAGCACCACGGTGACAAAAGACGCAAAGAAATCAAACCAGGCCCTGAACCCGGTTACATCATCCCCTGCCCCTACAGCAGAGCCGGGCAGCGATGGTGCCGCCAGGTATCTGGCTGTCATTATCAGAAAGAACACCAGCACCGCAGCATCAAAACCTTTAACCCGCCTCAACTTTGGGTTTAAACACAGGCTGACAGCATACCCTGCCACACACATCATCAGGAATACATGATAGGCCGGCAGCGCCCTCACAAACGGGTTAGGCAGGTCGAAAGGCATAAGAATTCCGAAAGCGAGAAGCGCTGGATACAGCGACTTGAGCACCACTCCGGCAAATGCCGCGGCGAGGCAGGCGATAACCACATGCAGCGGGTTCCCCATCAGGCATTGTATGTTTGCGTAGACCACATAGAGCGATCCGGCAACCGCAAAAAGCATCAACGCTACTTTGTTCCTGGCAAACATCATCCCTTCTTTCAGCGCCCCGTGAAGCGTGCGAGCTGTTTAGCACTACATTGCGGCACTATCAATCCATTAAGAGCGCCCCGTGAAGCAAAGCCCATAGCAGCCCACACGCGCAATTTCCTCTAACCGCTTGAGAGCTGCCGCATCCGTAACCATCACACTCCTGCCTGCGGGAGAATCCCAGTGTATATCGCCTTGAGTACTGCAATATTGTTTTCTGGCAACAGATTTACTGCCGCAACCCTTCTTCTCTCCCATATCCCGGAAAGATCAGCGTCCAGCTCAGAGGCGCGCAGCATTGCCTGAGCGACGCTCTCGGCGGAAAGCCTGTCCACTTGAGTAATCCCCAGGCTCGACAGGTCATCGGTCAAATCATCGAGGAAGGTTCCCCTGCAAACCACCAGCCTGACCCCGCGCGCAAAGGCACAAAGAAGAGACAGGCCAAATGAGTCAGACGTGGACAGATGGATATAAATGTCGCACCCAGTAAGCTCGCGCGGCCATTCGTCTGACCAGCCCAAAGGCTCCGCGCCCTGGAGGCTGCTGGCCCGGTCATACATTTCTTCAGAGTAGCGTTTACTCAGCGGATCCTGCGAGAACCCGTATATCGCAAATTGCCCGCCACGCCCGAGGCGGATCCATTCAGACCAGCCGTCAAGCATCTTATCTATGTTCTTCACTTCAACGATTTCACTCGCTGTAACGAATCGAACTCCATCCGGCCGTTTTTCGTCGCAAGGGGGCACACATGACTCCGGCCAATCAAGATAAGGGAAACACACCGGCGCATCAGGCGGCAGCCCGTAGTGGTCACGCGTCTTTCGCGAGTTCGGCAGAAGCACCACATTCTTTGACAACCCCAGCCACCTGTAAAGGAAAGCGTTCTTGGCGAGAGAATGGAGATGAATCACCACAGGAATCCGGCAAATACTTCCGGCAATGACACTCGCAAGAATGCCGACCCGGGTGTGCGCGTGCAGAATGTCGTAATGGTTCTTCCTCAGGAACCGGCAAAGCGCGACACTTTCAGCGACGGCGTCAATCACGCCCAGCAATGCACTGGAATTAGGAGCTGAGCACAAGCCGCGCCTGATGAAATCTACCCCCAAGCCGTCACGTTCGTTGAAGTCCTTGTGCATCCATATCGCATGATAAAGGCCAAGCTCGTGGCTGACAGCGATCCTTCGCGCCACCTCAAAAGCCCCCCCCCTGCCCATTACCCCGCAGAATACATGTAAAACGGATGACTGCTTTGCCAAACTCGCTATTCCCCAATCATCGGCATATCAATGCCATAGAACTTTTTCAATGACCTGACGCAAGCCCTTACCTTCTTCTTTTTCCTGAACCAGTCAGTAAAGATATACGCCCATATTCGGAGTTCGACGCGCGACAATCTCGGCAGTCCATACTTGCGGCGGACACGCGCAAATGCGCGGTAGTGGGCAGCCATGTTTGCGTCCATCAGGGATTCCTCCCTCATATAGTAGCAGGCCATAGTGACGGGAAGGTGGACACATTCATACTTCCGTACCGCCCTTACGAGCCATTCGTAATCCATCGCAAACCTGTAGCTCTCATCCAACAGGCCAACATCTTCGTACACCGTGCGATGAACGACGGTTCCAGGCTGATTAATGTCAAACCTGCCGCATGTCAGCCCTTCAAACGTGTAGGCCCTTCCCGGCACTACGCCAATCTCATTACCTCCGTAGCCTCGAAAACGCAGGTCGGAAGAAAAAAGCTTTCCCTTATCGGTATTTGCCAGCTCGAGAAAACGGTTTAAGGCATTCGGCTCAAGGGTATCATCAGCATTAACCCATAGGATCCATTCTCCCCCGGCCCTCTCAATGCCCTTGTTGACAGCATTCGAAAGGCCCCGGTCCGGCTCGCTCAGCCATCTGACTTCCGGATATCGTCTCAAGATGTCGACCGTCGCATCTTTGGATCCGCCGTCAATGACCCAATGCTCCAGCCTTCCTCGGTCTTCTTTAAACTGCGAGGCAACACTGAGTATATTCCGCTCTATCAGATCCCCGCAATTAAGCGCTGGGGTCACAACAGTAAACAACACCGGCAGCTCCTCCTCTTTCAAGACAGAAACACTACCTTAAAAGCCAGAAAATGCAATAGGGGCATGCTGTAGGCATAATTCCAGATCCGGAGCCCGAGTCACTGCAATTATCTTGACGAAGCCCACTGCCAAACTGATGATTGTGCGACTGTATGGACTCTTCATCACGAACCAAAGACAATAAGCCCTCCGAGCTCGATCCGTTCTATGCGAAGGTAATAAACGAGCTGACAAGCAAGAAGGTACTGAAAACCGACGCCAGGATCCTTGTTCTTTGCGCAGGAAAGACCGACTCGACGGTATTGCAGCATCTTGGCTTTACAAATGTCACTATGAGCAGCATCTCTCCGGAACGCGAGAAAACCGGCAGCGCCGTGAACCAGGCCTACAAATGGATCAAAGAAGACGCATCTTCTCTGTCTTTGCCGGACAATAGCTTTGATTTTGTAATCGAACACTCCGGACTCCACCACCTGCCCTGCCCGCAGAAGGCCATAACCGAAATGTACCGCGTTGCTTCAACGGGCATCCTGGCCTTTGAACCGGCCAGAAACTTCATTACTTCCATAGGAGTGGCCCTCGGGTTCGGGCAGGAATATGAGGTCGAAGCAGTTTCTTCCAACCAGTTTGCCCTCGGCGGCCTGAACGATACCGCGATCCCTAATTACGTTTACAGATTCACCAGATCAGACATTGTTCAGTGCCTTCAGGCGTTCGCCCCCATAGCCAGGCACAAATACAGGTTCTGGTTCGCAACGCGCATTCCGGAGCGCCTGCTGATGATGGACAACCCCATAAAGGGCGCTGCTTTTCGCATGCTGGCCCCTTTCATCAGGCTCGCGGGCATGACGATCCCCTGCCTTGCAAACAATATGGCATTCTATGTTGCAAAGCCTTCCATGCCTGAAGACCTGCTGCCCTGGCTTGAGGTCAGGGAAGGAAAAATCATGCCAAGGACCGGCGGTCGGCAGAATCAATGCTGAGTCAAGATCCCTAAGGCCCTGAGGCCATATCAACGACCTTGACCCTCTATGCCCTCTCACCTAAAATTCAGCTTATTCGTCCTCTTGCAAAGGCAGGCTCTTCTTTAGTAACGCAAATTCAGCAGGGAAGGCATACTGATGTACCGGGTTCTTGTTGTCGGGCAGACGCCTCCACCCTACCACGGCCAGGCAATAATGATAGGTCATATGCTTGAGGGCCAATACACACGCGCGAAGCTCTTCCACGCCCGCATGAACTTCTCCAGGAACATCGGCGAAGTAGGCCGGCCAAGCTGGCGCAAAGCCTGCCACCTTGTCTCACTCGTTTTCAGGATCATCTACATGCGATTCAGACACGGCATCCCTATTATCTATTACCCGCCGGCCGGCCCGGACAAGACGCCGATGTTAAGGGATCTCTTCATACTGTGCGCCACGCGATGGCTGTTCAGGAAGACGATATTCCATTTCCATGCCGGAGGAGTCTCCGGGCTCTACACGAAACTGCCGGCATTTCAGCGCTTCCTCTTTAGAAAGGCATACTTCAAACCGGATGCTTCAATTGTACTCTCAGAACTTAATCCCCGCGACGCGGAGACACTCAATTCCAAAGCCGTTTTCATCGTGCCTAACGGCATTGAAGATCACTTTGAAGGCACGCCGGAGGCCAAAGGCGGCACCGAGCCCCAAATCCTGTATGTTGGCGCCATAAAAAGGACAAAAGGGCTGCTGGTCCTGCTTGAAGCGCTCGGCATTTTGAGGGAAAGAGGCGTCAGCTTCAGAGCCAGCCTCGTCGGATCCTTTGAGTCGGATGATTTCAAATCTGCCGTTGAGGCAAAAGTGCGCGACTGCGGGCTAACTGACCGCGTTGACTTTCCGGGAGAATTAACAGGCAAGGAAAAATGGCAGGCATTTGCCAAAGCCGACATCTTCTGCTATCCGACTTTTTTTGAGGCGGAAACTTTCGGCCTTGTAGTCCTCGAAGCAATGCAGTTTGAGCTGCCCGTGGTGGCCTCCAGCTGGAGGGGAGTCCCCTCTCTTATTGACGAGGACTCCGGGTTTGTTGTCCCTCCTAAAGAGCCGCGGCCGATGGCAGACAAGCTGGAGGAATTGTGCAGAAACCCCAAGCTGGCAGAGAAGATGGGGAAAAAGGCCAGAGAACGCTATCTCGCCAGGTATTCCCTCAACCAGTTCCACAGAAATATCGAAGATGTTTTTGTCAAAGTTGCTGAGGCCTGAGCTTGATCCCGCATCCTGCGGGGTCCACCAATCGATACAGCCTTCTTGCTGGCTTAACCAAACAACATATTTTAGAGTGATTCATTGTGCAGGATGTGTCGAAATTCATGATGAACATTTGAGGCCCTCTCATTGATGGAGCCCGGTTGAAAGTTTTTCATTCCGAACGCGGGAAGGTAGGAGATTGACGAAGCTGCGAACTATATCACTATGGTCATCTGTGATCCTGCTGGCATGCCTCTTTCAATTCGCAGGAAACAGCAGCTTTATTGAAGACCACGGACGCTCACTCTTCACCTGGCTTTACAATTGCTGGACAAGTGATGCGCCCGGAATCGACTATTCCCACGGCCCACTTGTCGCGGCTTTCTGCATCTACCTGGTTTATAGAAACCGGAAGGCGCTGACAGCTGGGCAGGATGAACCCTATATTCCCGCCCTTCCTCTGCTGGTGTTCGCCCTCATTGCACACTTGATTGGCATGAGAATCCAATACGCCGCCGTTTCTGCCTTTGCCCTGTCCCTCGGACTGTTCGCCACATCCACCTACTTCCTCGGCAGGCAGGCGGGCAGGCACCTTCTTTTTCCGTGTCTGTTCTTCATGCTTGCAGTTCCGTGGCCGCTGGTGGAAAACCTGAGTTTCCCTCTTCGTATTTTTGCCGCGAAAACTTCGTGTTTCCTTCTGCAGGGCCTCGCCGTCCCCGTGGTTTCAAAGGGCACGGCAATCATCATCTCAACACAGCCCCTCCTGGCGCTCGAAGTCGCTGACCCATGCAGCGGCATGCGGTCTATAATGGCGCTTTCAGCACTGGCAGCAGGCTGGGCCTACATGAAGACTGCTCCGGGTTACCTCAGGCTGGTCTTCTTTGCTTCCGCGATACCGGTCGCCATCGCGGCCAACGTGGTGCGTATAGTTTCTGTATGCCTGCTGTCGCTTGTCCTGAAGACAGAAGCGACCCTGGTGCTATACCATGACTTTTCCGGATACCTCGTATTTCTCGTCGCCGTAATAATGCTGATGCTGGAATCAAGACTCTGCGATATTTGGACAGAGAAGAGGGCCAAAAGACCATGACAAAGCCGCCGCGAAACAGAATACTGGCCATTTCGAAGATGCTGCTGCCGCCGGCCATGATTGCTGTCTGCCTGGTTGTAGTTCCAAAGCTTTCGCAGGCGAAGCTTTCCGAGAAACTCCCCCTGCAGCTTCCGCTGCCGGAATCTTTCGCCTCATGGTCATCAACCCCCGTTTCCTACTGCCAGGATTCAGACTGCCCCGCAGCACAGCTGCGCCCCATCCAGGAAGAAACCACACTCTGCCCAGAATGCGGGCACGAGGCCGACTCAATACCTTTTGCCGAAAAGCAGATACTGCCTCCCGACACGCTGCATTTCCGGCGACGCTACATTGACGAGAAAGGCCAGGTAATATCCGTCATCGTATTGGTCTCCGGGGAATCGCGATCAAGCTTCCACAAACCCGAATACTGCCTTCCCGGACAGGGCCTGAAGATTTTCGGGGAGGCAGCGCATACTGTGGATATGGGCGGGAAACCGGATCTCGAGACCACCCTCCTTGACATTTCCTCAAGTGTGCCGGGCCAGGGCGGACAGGGGCTGTTCATCTACTGGTTCGACTCTCCAGTCGAGCAGACGGGCTCGCAGGTGCGAAGGAACTGGCTCATGATCAAAGAAAGACTGCTTCACGGAAAGATCACTCGCTGGGCTTACGTTACAGTTCTAGCGCCCTATCAGGGCAAAAGGGAAACATCTCTCGCCCTGATCGAGTCGTTTTTGAGGGATCTGTATCCCCAGATTAAACTCCGTGATCAAAAGGAAAGCAGTGAGGAGTGAGCCGTTCGCCAGCGTATCACCGTCCGAGCGCCGACATCAGTATGCGGCAGCATTGTCAAATCCTGAATCCATCATAACCGCCCGGCGACGGCAAAAACCATTGCCTGCTTCACATTTCCTGCTATCCTAACCACCCCATCATGGAGAACACAGGATCATGAAACAGGCAGCAGCATCTTTACCGAAAATCTCAATTATTGGGCTTGGCAAGCTGGGAGCAAGCATGACTGCGGCTTTCGCCAGCCGCGGCTTTACCGTGATCGGTACTGACATTGACCGCAAACATGTCCAGGCCGTCGGAGCGGGCCGCGCACCGGTAATTGAGACAGGCCTGGACGAACTGATCAAAAACAATCGCGCCAGAATCACCTCCACAGAAGACACCAAAACCGCTGTCAAAAACTCAGACATCACATTTGTCGTAGTACCGACACCGAGCAAGCGTTCAGGAGAATTCTCCACCGAGTTCGCTGCCCGTGCCTTTGAAGAAATCGGGAAGGCGCTCGCAGACAAAAAGAAATATCACCTTGTGGTGCTCACGAGTACGGTTGTTCCTAATGCAACACGACGAGACCTCATCCCCATACTGGAGAAGGCCTCAGGCCTCCCTTGCGGCAAACGTTACGGGGTCTGCTACAGCCCCGAGTTCATCGCGCTGGGGACGGTAATACGCGACTTCCTGAATCCGGACCTTTGCCTCATCGGAGAATACGACAAACGTTCCGGCAGCTTGCTAAGTCGAACCATGCAGAAACTTTGCCGCAATAAGCCTGTTATCTCCAGGATGAGCATCGAGAACGCGGAAATAACGAAGATCGCGCTGAACTGCTTTGTGACCATGAAGATATCTTTTGCAAATATGCTGGCGGAGGTGTGCGAAAAAATACCCGGCGGCAATGTGGATGCCGTCAGCGAGGCATTGGGCAGCGACAGAAGGATTGGCCGCGCATGCCTGTCCGGCGGACTCGGGTTCGGCGGCCCCTGCTTTCCGAGGGACAACAGGGCTTTCCAGTTCATGTGCCATCGCATCGGCGCTCGATGCGACCTTACCGACGCGAATCACGCTTACAACACGTCTGTCCCGCCGCGCATCATTAAATCAATCGCAGAACAGACGCCGCGAAACTCCACTGTCGCCGTCCTGGGCCTTTCATACAAACCCCTGTCCAACGTTGTAGAAGAATCACAGGGAACCATGCTGGCCTCCTGCCTGGCTCGGCGGGGATACAAGGTGAAAGCCTACGATCCAATGATAACCAAAACCTTTCTCGATGATGTCCGTATTAGTCGAAGCGTCAGGGCCTGCCTGCGGGGCGCCCGCACAGTCGTAATATCGAACCCGGACCAGGCATTTAAGACACTCTCGCCGGAGGACTTTTCCGTTTGCGCCAGGGACGTGACCGTCTTCGATATATGGAGGATCCTGCCGCCGGCTTATGCACAGCAAATTAGAATCATACCTGGCGGCTGCCATTCTGAAGCGCCGCATGACAGGTTCGCGCCCGGCAAGAAAGGCAAGCAATGACCGAAGATATCAGCAATCCGTTAGACAGCGTCAGGGACTACTGGAACAGGAGACCTTGTAATATCCGGCACTCCACGAGCACGCCCGGAACGAAACAGTACTTCGACGAGGTCGAAGAGAGAAAGTACCTGGTGGAGCCGCATATACCGGCTTTTGCCGACTTTCCCAAATGGAAAGGGAAGAAAGTACTCGAGATTGGATGCGGGATTGGCACCGATGCCACGAACTTTGCAAGGGCTGGAGCCGATTATACCGGCGTCGAACTCTCTGCTGCCAGCCTCGAACTGGCCAAGAAGCGCTTCGATGTCTTCGGGCTCGAGGGCAGGTTCTACCAGGCCAACGCGGAAGAACTGACAAGCATCGTCCCCGTAGAGGCCTACGATCTTGTCTATTCTTTTGGGGTAATACATCACACCCCTGATCCTGGGCGCGCGGTCAGGTGTATACGGGAATACATGGACAGGCATTCAGAGTTTCGCCTGATGCTCTATGCTAAGAACTCATGGAAAGATATCATGATCGAAGCGGGATTTGATCAGCCTGAGGCGCAATCTGGATGCCCCATCGCCAACACATACACTCACGAAGATGTCAGGCTGCTGCTCGAAGGCTTCCGGATACTCAGCATCGAACAGGACCACATTTTCCCTTACGTCATCCAGAAGTATGTTAAACACGAATATGAATTAGAACCATGGTTTAAGGCAATGCCCGGCGAGATGTTTCGCGCACTGGAGAAACGGCTCGGGTGGCACACGCTGATCCGATGCGCAACAGAGTAGACAGTACGAAACAGCCCTTAAACATGGGTGCGTGCTGGAATATATGAAGAACAGCTCTTGCAAGCCGGCACAGGGAAAGCTTCAATATGCGCTTACTGCTGACAAATTACCACTGCCTTAACAAGACAATCCACTACCGCCCAGGAGAGTTTGCCCGGCAGCTGGCCGGCAGGAATCACGACGTCACCGTACTCTGCACTTCAGACAATGCCCACTTCGGCATAGAGCAAAAGGTAATTGACGGGGTCCAGTATGTTCTTGCCCCCGACCTGCTCTGGGGCAAGCTGAGAACGGGATGGGACATGTGGAACATGATCAGCCGTATGAGGCACCTCGGCGGCCGGCAATTTGACCTGGTTCACTCCTACGAAACCAGGCCCGCAACAATATACCCCGTACTATCGCTGCTCAAAAAGAACGCGGCGCCTCTGGTGATAGACTGGATCGACTGGTGGGGTCACGGAGGCCTCATCAAAGAGAATCGACCGCTCTGGTACCAACTTCTTTTCGGATGGCTGGAAACATATTACGAAGAACACTTCAGGTGCCGCGCCGACGCCACCACAGTTATCAGCCGGGCGCTTGCCTCAAGAGCTGAAAGCCTGGGCGTAAGCCGCGACACGATCTACCGGATCCCCAATGGTGTTAACTCGTCCGAATACCCCCAGACAACACCCCAGACTTTTCGCGGGAAGTTCGACCTCCCAAACGATGCATTTATCGTTGCGGATTCCGCCAGAGACGTCTTCATGGGTATCGAAACGTCTTTTCAGGCAGTTGCCGAGGCCCGAAAGAGAAACCCCAATGTACTGTTCATAATGACCGGGGACAATTCTTCCAGGCTTCTTGCAAAGGCGAAGAAAGCAGGGGTCGCCGATGCCTTTAGGCATTTTGGGCACGTATCCTTCAGCCAAATGGCAGAAATACTGTCGTGCGCGGACGCTTTTCTCATGCCACTTCCTGACTGTGTCGCGAACCGGGGCAGGTGGCCTGGACGCGTTGGGCCCTACCTGGCTCTCGGCCGCCCCGTTATTTCAAACGCGGTTGGTGAAATGAAGTGGCTCCTGGATGAAAGGCATGTAGGTTTGGCCTGTGAAGGGACGGCTTCATTTGCTGAAGCCATCCTGAGGCTCGGCAGGGAAGAATCTACATGCGAGCGTTTATCTCAAAACGCAAGGAGAACTGCCGAGGAGCTTACGTGGGGGAACATGACCGATCGACTTGAATCATGTTACAACGACGCAATTAACCGATGGCGCATTCCACAGGGCAAAGCCCACCAGAATCAATAAGCCCTCAAGAGCCGCCAAGGTCCGAGAGTTCCTTATCAGCAGCCACCTAATGTGAGCAGCAGCGCCCCCCGCGAGTGTCACCTGAGAACAGGCAGCACATCTTTCTCCAGGGCCCTGTTCAAGTCAAACAGGATAACTCCGCCATTCTCGCGGTCATGAACCAGCCTGATCTGGTCTACAACCTGAAAGGCGTCCAGCCGGCTTTCGCGGGCAGTAACACCTACGCCAGGCATTATGCGCGAAGGATTGCCGACCAGGCCGATCTGGCTGTCCACATAACCGGTAAAAGTCTTCAGGTCCTCGGTGTAATTCATGGGGCAGACATAGTCGACATAACCATCGTGCACCCACTGCACCCAGTCCTGGGCAACACTGGGAACACAGGACGGGTATTTTCCAAAAACAGCGGCCGAAACTTCCGCTTTGGGACGTATCTGCGCAGTCAGCGTGTCGACGTCACGAACGAAATCACTGATCTGTTTAACCCGCCATGCAGAATATTTCTTCCCCATATCCCCCATCCTTGCGCCGGCCGGCCAATTGGCAACGGATCGACCGATGTGCTTCTCGAAAGCCTTCCTGCAGGTGCCGCAAAAACACACGCTTGAGTCCTTGAATCGAATGTAGTCTAGGTGCACACCATCGAAATCATACTTTCTCAGCGCTTCCCGAAGCGCGTCTTTTTCCCAGCTCTGGTTGTCAGGACGCGAAGGACACAGCCAGCGGACAGTCCGTCCCATATGATCCTTCTGCAGCCTGCCCTGCTTCTCAAAGCGCGCGACCTGCTCAGGTTTCGCGCTTTCCATGTTCCAGCAAACTTTCCACAGATGCAGCTTGAGGCCTGCGTCATGCGCCGCCTTTACTGATGCCCGGGCCTGGTCTCCGATGGCGTTCATCAGGCGTGACGGTGCAGCCACCGAGCTCGGGAAATGGGCCTCCCAAGGCCACAGCAGGTTGCTGTAGATGTCGGTCACCCCGGCATCTTTCAGTACTGAACAGGTCTTCTTCCAGTCGCCCACGTACAACCCCCTGCCTGAATGGTCCCAGACCGCTACACGTGAGGGCGCCTTGAGCCGCACCTTCGCATAAGCCATCTCCATTTCTTTTCTCAGCTCCCGGCACGCCGAGATACACTCCATGTAGGCTCCCTCATCAAACATCTTCCGGACTTTGGCATAACGGCCAGCGAGATAGCCGACCATTGTTGCGTTCTCCTTCGTCCTGATAGAGTCCAGAAAGGCTTCATAGCTCCGCAGGCTGCCGGGGGCGGA
>JBFIFS010000024.1:0-23124 GCA_041602695.1 Kiritimatiellia bacterium | reverse complement strand
GCCTTTGCCGACGACTTTGGTAGTGAAGAAAGGCTCAAAAATGCGGTGCTGTATCTCTTTCGGGATGCCGACTCCTGAATCTCCGACGCGTATCTCTACGACATCATCGCTCAGTCGCGTGCTTATTGTAATAACGCCCTTCTCCCCGTTGGTCTGCTGTCCCCGCTTTGCGTCTTCGATAGCATGTACGGCATTGATGATCAGGTTGAGAAGGCAGTGGCTGAGCTCCTCGGGATAGCAGGGAACCAGCGGCAGGTGGTCGTCGAGATAAAGTTCGGTCTCGGCCGTGTGCTTCCATTCGTGACGAGTGATTGTAAGAGCATCGCGCACCGCGTTGTTCACGTCGTAAAGGGTCCTTGACGGCCCGGCTGTCCTGGCGAAGACATTCATCGCCGTGATAATTTTCTTAACGCGTCGAACTCCGTCTACGGCTTCAGTGAGCGAGGAGGGGACTTCCCGGCGAAGTGCCCGCATCCGCTCCTCCGTCAGGGCGGTTGCCACGCTGCGCATGGTCTTTATGGACTTTCTTGATGTTCTTCCTGTGCGGGGTATCTCGTCGACGGGCGCCAGCGACTTCTCGAGAAGGTGGAATACTTCCTTTATGAATTCGAGATTGGTTCCGATAAACTGGAGAGGGGTGTTTATTTCGTGTGCTATGCCGCTGGCTATGGCGCCCAGGGACTCGAGCCGGCGTTCCTGCTGCAGCATGTCCTGGAGCCTTTTCATTTCGCTCTGAGTACGCTTGCGCTCGATGGCATGACTCAGCGCGCGGCAGATCTGATTGCCTGAAAGCTGGCCCTTGACGATGTAGTCTTCGGCGCCGAGCTTCAGGCTTTCGAGGGCAAGCGTTTCGCTGTCGGTTCCGGTCAGCACTATGATCGCCAGGTCGGGGTAATGGTCCAGAACCTTCTTCAGGGTGTCGAGTCCGGAGCTGTCAGGCAGGTTTAGGTCGAGAAGAATTGCGCTGACGCTCTGCTGGCTGAGGAGCTCTAGTGCCTGGGATATAGCGGCGCATCGGGTGATGGAGTATTGACCGCTGACGGCGTGTCTTATCAGGGTTCGCAAAACCTTGGCCTGGAGGTCATCGTCTTCTACGAGGAGGACTGGGACGCCTGTTTCGATTTCCGTCATGCAGTCGCTCCTCCGGTGGCATTAGCGCAGTGGTGGTGATGAAAAAAGGATACAGGGGTCAGAAGACCGCAGCCCTGCGGCTTATAGCGAGTATTGCAGCCGTGTTGTACCGCTGCGGCAAGCATACGTTCGCTCCTCTCCTGAGGCGTAGAACATTAACTGCTAAGCATACTCAGATGTCCTGCGTCGCATTTGCAATCATATCAAGATTGCTCACGTAGGCAATCCCTTAAATGAGTTTTTTTTGGAATAAGAAGCAAAAATTGGAAAAGAAAGTATTCAGGCACAAAAGAAAAGAAATATGGATGGGCAGACGTCCCGGGGAAGGCGTACTACTTCTGCAGGGCGGCGTTCTTCTCTGTCTCCCCGTCGAAGATATTAGCCATCTTCATGGTTGGGCAGATTTCCACGGTATCCTGGATCGAGCTGCGTTTGTGCGGATCGACACTGATAACGAAACGGTGCGGGCCGGCAGTAAGGTGAACCAAGAGCTCCTCTCCAAGCATTTCGGTTACATCGACTTTCCCGCTGACTACGCATTTACGCTGCTCATCCGTGGCGTCTTCCTTGAGGGTGAAAGCTCGGGGACGCAACCCGAGATGCGCTCTTCTTCCTGCTAGAGCTTTAGCAGCATCACGCAGGTTCTGGGGAAGGGGAACGCGCAGGCCGTCGCTCTCGAAGACCATGTCAGCAGAGTCTTCCACGACCTTTCCTTCGAACAGGTTTGTGGGAGGGGATCCGATGAAGCGCGCCACGAACATTGAGGCGGGGTGGTCGAACACTTCCGTCGGAGTGCCGACCTGCTCGATGACCCCGTCGCGCATTACGCAGATCCTGTCGCCCAGCGTCATGGCCTCCACCTGGTCATGGGTCACGTAGATGATGGTGGCATTAAGTCGGCGCTGCAGATGGAGTATTTCCCTTCGCATCTCAACGCGCATTTTTGCGTCCAGGTTGGAAAGTGGTTCGTCAAACAGGAAGACGGCCGGCTCACGCACAATGGCGCGTCCCATGGCCACCCTCTGCCGCTGTCCGCCGGAGAGGGCTTTGGGCCGACGGTCCAGCAGTGCTTCCAGGCCAAGGATGCCCGCGGCCTCTTTGACGCGCCGCTCGATTTTTTCACGCGCAATCTTGCGGAGTTTAAGGCCGAAGGCCATGTTGTCATAAACCGTCATGTGCGGATAGAGCGCGTAGTTCTGGAAGACCATGGCAATGTCGCGGTCCTTTGGCGGTACATCGTTTACAACGCGTTCACCGATCCGCACTTCGCCCCTCGATATCTCTTCAAGGCCGGCGACCATTCTGAGGGTCGTTGACTTGCCGCAGCCGGATGGACCAACCAGCACGAGAAACTCGTGGTCTTTGATGTCGAGATTGAAATTCTCTACTGCAACGACATCGCCGTCGTAAATCTTCCAGACGTCTTTTAGTGTGACCTGCGCCATAAAGCTCTCCCGTGGTGCCTATAATCAACTTAGGCGTTAACTAGTATCACCTTAACTGGGCGCAGTACAGAGAGAATTTCTTTTCGTGGTTCTGATGGAGGGGGGCGAGGCGGGGACCTTGCAGTTCGCAATATCACCCTTTTTACCTTGACGTATTCTGCTGAAATAGAGCAAATTACGCCAAAGTTGGGGGCCTTTTCTAAGGAGTCAGGGAGATATGTGGAATAGTCTTGTAGGGGTTTTTTCTAACGACATCGGAATAGACCTAGGTACTGCTAATACCCTTGTTTACGTGAAAGACAGGGGTATTGTGCTTAGGGAGCCGAGTGTCGTGGCTGTCCAGGCCGGCACCAAGCGGATCCTGGCAGTTGGTGATGAGGCCAAGCGAATGCTTGGCAGGACTCCTGGTAATATTGTGGCGATCAGGCCGATGAAGGCGGGCGTTATCGCTGATTTCGAGATCACCGAAGCCATGTTGCGGTATTTCATCAAGAAGATCCATAACCGCAGGAAGATGGTAAGGCCGCGAATAATTATCGCGGTTCCCAGCGACATTACTGAAGTAGAAAAGCGTGCGGTGAAGGATTCCGCCACGCATGCCGGAGCACGTGAGGTGTTCCTGATTGAAGAGCCGATGGCCGCAGCCATCGGAGTCGGACTGCCTGTACAGGAGCCGGCTGGAAATATGATTGTAGATATTGGTGGAGGTACGACAGAGGTCGCGCTGATATCGCTCGCGGGTATCGTCTTCAGCCGAAGCGTTAGGGTCGGCGGAGACGCGATGGACGAATGCATCGTCCAGTATATGAAGCGGGTTTATAATTTGATGATAGGAGAAAGAACAGCCGAAGAGATTAAGATTTCGATTGGTTCAGCTTATCCTGTGGAACAGGAGACTACGCTTGAGGTAAAGGGGCGCGACCTGGTTGCGGGCCTTCCTAAAACGATAACTGTGACGTCGGCGGAAATAAGGGAGGCCCTGCAGGAGCCTGTTTCGTCGATTATTGATGCAATCAAGATAACGCTCGAGCGTTGTCCTCCGGAGCTTTCCGCTGATCTAGTGGACAGGGGGATGGTCCTTGCCGGAGGCGGTTCGCTGCTAACGGGCGTGGACAAACTGATTGCGGAACAGACCGGGCTTCCGGTGCATGTGGCGGACGACCCTTTGAGCGCCGTTGCAGAAGGTACGGGTGTCGTCCTGAACGAGCTGAACTTCCTCAGAAAATCAGTCTCCGAGCGCTGATTCAGTATCCTCTCATCTTCTTGTTTGAATGGTAGGGCTTAATGGCCGGCAGCAGGAAGAAGCTTATTTATATTGTCTTGATCGGGATAGTGGTTCTCCTGAACCTCCCGTTGCCAGGATCCTTGCGGGCGCGCGTCGTGGCGCGTGAGGGGTCTGGGCCGTTCCTCAACGTAATGTCTTACGTTACTTTCCGAGTGCAGGAAGGGTTGGGGATCTTCTTTGAGGCCGCAGAAGCGGTGAACGAAAAGGAAGCGCTGATGACGGAGCTCACGTCGCTTCGGCTTAGAGTAAAGGAATCAGAATCATTTGCCCGGGAGAACGAGGAACTCCGCGAGCTCCTTGGGTTCCGGGAGCGCCAGAAAAGGAAATTGGTCCTAGCGGAAGTTATAGGCCGGGGCGACACGTCGGGCTGGTGGCAAACCATCACCATCAATCGTGGGACTGAAGACGGTGTTACTGCGAACATGCCTGTCATCACCATGGACGGCCTTGTGGGGCGAACCCGCCTGGGGGTGGCGCGGCACAGCTGTGATGTGATTTTAATAACGGAGCCTACGTTCCAGGTCGCCTGTCGAATGTCAGCCAGCGGGGCCTACGGGGTAATGAGGGGCGCGGGAGTGAAGGCTACCGGAAAGGGCGATGTTGAGATGCTTTGTTCAGCCAGTCCAGCGGAACTGGAATATTTGGATAAGACCTCGGACATCAACACTGGCGAGGAGGTGCTGACCTCCGGGCTGGGCGGCGTGTTCCCGGAGGGGATACGGGTTGGATATGTCAAGAAAGTGACGATGGATGAATCAGGACTCTTCAAACGCGCCCAGGTCAAACCCGCTGCGAAGCTGGAGCAGTTGCGATACGTGTTTGTTGTAGTTGAATAGGACTTTGGGATGATCTGGTTAGTGATGCTTTTTGTTTCTGCCGCATGCGTGCTCATACAGGCTGCTGTGGCGCCGTTTCCCGTGCTCGGCGGTGCTAAGATCCCGCTTCTTCTTGCAGTCGTAATATACTACTCGCTTAACCATGATACCGGGTCGGCCGCGGTTTCCGCGCTGCTGTGCGGTTTTCTGAATGATTCGATGAGCTTTATTCCTATCGGGCAGACGTCAATGGTCTTCTTCTTCGTTGCCCTCGTCGCGAGCCGTTTCCGCAGGGTCGTTCATGGCGACGAGATCCTGCCGACGAGCCTGTTTGGCGCGGTTTCGGCCGCTGTCTGTGTGTTTCTCGGGTATCGGCTCCTGCTCCGGGCGAACCTGGTAACTGTGCCGGCGCTGCTGCTCTGGCACAAAGCGTTCGGCTCATTTGTGCTGGGGCTGATAGCCACCCCTTTTGTATGCCTCTTCATAAAGAGGATGGATTCCCTTGTTGGCAACGTGGCAACCACGGAAGTGATTGAAGATGTCCTCGATTGAAAGAAGTGACAGTGAACTGCTCAGGATTCGCCTCATCTTTGTGGTGATGGTTTCCGCTTTCGCGTTTCTGGCCCTCGCCCTGATGCGAGAGCAGGTATTTCATGCCTCGCAGTATCGGCACAGCTCGGAGAGGCAGAGCATGAGGCGGGTGCGCGTGTCCGCAGAAAGGGGAAGGATCCTGGACAGGAACGGGGTGTGCCTTGCGGACAACAGGCCTTCTTTCTGTATTGCGGTCTACGTGGAGGAGCTCAGGCAGCCCGGCCGCTGGAAGAGGACCGTCAAGAAGGTCATGGATGTACTCGATGAGATTGAAGGGGTCATAGGGCTGGAAAAGGAGCTGACGGAAGAGGACGTCTACAAGCATATCCGAAAGAAGCTCCCCCTGCCGCTCGTCGCGTGGCGCGATGTTGACCAGCGAATACTTGCCCGCATGGCGGAGTCGGGGAAAGTGCTTCCTGGAGTTGATATCTATTATGAGCCGGTTAGGGTGTATCCCGCGCACAAATACGCAGCGCACGTCATCGGCTATGTGGGCAGGGCAGACATAGATGAGGAGAACTACCACTTCTACCTTCCGGAGATGGACGGCAGGCGGGGCATCGAGCGGGTCTACAACGAGCAGCTTGCCGGAGAGGCCGGCGGTAAATTGCTCAGGGTGGACGCTTCCGGGTTCAGGCACGACGAGACGAGGGAGAAGGAGGCGGTTGCGGGGCGGGACCTTGTCCTCACAATAGACCTCCATATACAGAGGGCCCTCACAAAGGCGCTTGAAGGCAATCGAGGGGCGGCGGTGCTAATGGACCCCCGAAACGGCAACGTCCTTGCGCTGGTAAGCGCTCCGAGCTTCAACCCGAACCTGTTTTCGCCGGCAATATCGGCAAAGGACTGGAAGTCCATTAACGGAGATCCGGAAGTCCCGCTCTTGAACAGGGCTGTGGCGGGCCTGTATGCGCCGGGCAGTACGTTTAAGCCGATGACCGCGATAGCGGCGATGGAGACAGGCGTAGCGAGTGGTGTGACGCATTATAACTGCCCCGGATATTTCAAACTTGGCAACGTCACTTTCAGGTGCTGGAAGAAAAGCGGGCACGGCAACATTGGAATGCAGAAGGCCATTGAACAGTCCTGCAATGCCTATTTCTGTCAGCTGGGAATTAAGTGCGGCATTGAACGGATCTACACGGCATCCGACTTTTGTGGTTTCGGGCACATAACCGGCATCGACCTGGACGGGGAGAAGCAGGGGCTGATGCCTAATGATGCATGGAAACGGAAGGCCCTCCGGGACGGCTGGAGGCAGGGAGACACCTGTAATATATCTATCGGTCAGGGGGCGATTCTTGCCACACCTCTTCAGATGGCCGTGTTCACAGCAGCAATTGCCAATGGCGGCAATGTCTTCCGCCCAAGGCTGACTGCGCAGATTCCTGACCAGGGCGACTTGCTGCGGAGGATGACATGGTCGCCGGCGACTTTGCAGGTGGTTCGAGCGGGGATGCGTGATGTTATCCAGGCCGACACAGGCACGGGAAAGCGGGCCCGTATAGACGCGGCTGAAATGGCAGGAAAGACTGGTACTGCGGAGTACGGTTCGCGCGAGAACAGGAAGAACAATACGTGGATGACCGTGTTCGCGCCGTATGACAACCCGCGCTATGCAATGGCGGTGATAGTACAGGACGGAGACTCCGGCGGAAGGACTTGCGCGCCGATTGTAAATGAGGTCATGAGTGAAGTGTTCGCGAGGGAAGAGGGAGCCGGCAGGGGTATCTAACTATGCTTTTTGAAAAGGTACACGTACTTGGAAGCATGCACAAGCTGATGCTTATGGCGCTTATTGCGTTAATGACTATCGGCGTCTTCTTCATCTTCAGCGCCTGTTACATAAGTGAAGACCAGCCCATGAAGATACTCTATTTGAAGCAGATGCTGTGGATTGGGGTGGGGATGCTGCTGTACCTGCTGATAGCGATGAATGACTACCGTGCGATGCGGAAATATGTCTGGGGGTTCTATTTTGCGTCGCTTGCGCTGCTGGCTGCGGTACTCCTCTTCGCGCCCGAAATATCGGGCTCAAAAAGGTGGCTTATCGTCTTTGGTATATATGTACAGCCCGCTGAGTTCGCGAAGCTGGCGACGCTGTTGCTGCTCGCGCATGTGATGACGCGGCCAACTTTCGACCACAATTCGTGGCGCTGGCTCTTCGCGCTGCTGGGGCTGATCGCAATGCCTTGCCTCCTGATAAGTAAGCAGCCGGACCTCGGAACTGCAGCAACGCTTGGGATCATGGGGAGTGGCATGATGTTCGCGGGAGGGCTCAGGTTACGTAACCTTCTGCTCCTGGCTGCGATAGGGGTACTGGTCATATCGATACCGCTCGGCTTTCTACTTGCCTATGAGAAGATGGGCGTGGAGCAGGAAAAGAAAGAGCGTGTTGTGAAGATGATAGGCCTTCGTGAGTATCAGGTCAGAAGGCTGCTGGGGTTCTTCAGCGCGGAGAACGATCCCCTTGGATCGGGATGGAACAAGATGCAGTCCAAGATTGCGGTAGGTTCGGGCGGCGTTAATGGAAAAGGATTTCTCAAGGGAACCCAGAACATTCTGGGGTTCCTTCCAAAGTCGGTAGCTCCGACTGATTTTATATATTCGGTAATAGCAGAGGAGAGAGGTTTCATAGGGTCGATGGTTGTCATAGGCCTTTTTGTTTTAGTGTTCGCGTGCGGCACGCTGATTGCGCTGGAGACGCGTGATGAGTTTGGCCGCCTTATTTGTGCCGGTTTCATGGTGCTGGTGTTCTTTCATTCGTTCGTAAATATTGCGATGACGGTGGGGCTGCTCCCGATTACGGGCTTGCCGCTGCCTCTCCTGAGTTACGGAGGATCGTTCACTGTCATGACTCTGGCTGGGTTTGGATTTGTGCAGAGCGTCCATATCAGGTCACGAAGGCCTGTTGAATATTAGGGGGACGCTTGCCGTTTTGAGGAGGTAAGAAATGCTTGGGTGGTTGTTGAGGAAGAAGACGAATACAGAGATCATAATCAATATTGAGAACCTGGAGACGCGGGTGGCGGTGGTTGAGGAGGGCCGGCTTGAGGAATATCAGGTCGAATTCTCAACGCGCGAGCGCATTGTAGGGTCGATCTTCAAGGGCGTGGTCCAGAACCTGGAGCACGATCTGCAGGCCGCATTTGTAGACATTGGCCTTAAGAAGAACGCTTTCCTGCACTACTGGGACATGGTGCCGGAAGACTCCAGCCAATGGGACATTGACGAGGGCGGGTCGAGTAACCAGCGCAGCCGGAAGGGACGACGGGGCAAGAAGAAGGGCGGGCGCCGCTCTTCGCGCAGGAGCCGCTATACGAACAAAGAAATAGAGAAGCGCTATCCGCCGGGATCGGAAATCATCGTTCAGGTGACGAAAGATGCCATCGGGACGAAGGGCCCCCGGGTCACCGCGAACTTGAGCGTCCCGGGCAGGTACATAGTCCTTCTGCCCGGCGCCGGCCTCACGGGTGTTTCCCGCAAGATAGGAGACTCCTCGGAGCGCGGACGGCTCAAGAAGGTCCTGGACCGCCTTCCTGTTCCGAAAGACACTGGGATCATTATCCGGACAAATGCGGAGGGCGCAAGCAAGAGGGCTTTCGTGCGTGACCTTCGCGGTTTGTTGGAGATATGGACCCAGATCAAGGACGGGGCCGAGAACACAAAGGCGCCGGCCTGTATCTACAGGGAGCCCGAGCTCGCCGAACGGGTAGTCCGTGACTGGCTCACGGAGGACATCGACCGGATCATTATGGATTCGAAGTCGCATCACAGCCGCATCAGGGACGTGGCCTCCAGGATATCAAGATCTGCGCGTTCACGTGTGCAGATGTATGAGGGGGCTATTCCTATATTTGAACATTTCAAGGTGGAGAAGCAGATTGAGGAGGCCAGCAGCCGCAGGGTCACGCTTGAGTCGGGCGGCTATATTATCTTTGATGAAACCGAGGCGCTGATTGCCGTGGATGTGAATACAGGGAGGCACAAGGGGCGCGGCTCCCAGGAGGAGGCGATCCTCGAGGTGAATACCGAGGCAGTCGAAGAGGTGGCTCGGCAGCTCCGGCTGAGGAACATAGGCGGTATCGTTGTAATAGACCTGATTGACATGAAGTCTAGAAAGCATCAGCAGTCGGTGTACAGGGCGATGAAAGGGGCGCTCAGGAGGGACAAGGCCAGGACCAATGTTCTGCCTATATCGGACCTTGGCCTCCTGGAGATGACGCGCCAGCGCTTCGAGGAGAGCATAAGCACGATGATGCACATCGACTGCCCCTACTGCGACGGCAAGGGCAGTGTTAAGTCTCCGCTCGGCATGAGCTCTGAAATCCAGAGGCAGATCGGTGCCGTGATGCGCAAGCAGGCAAGAAGAGAGAAAACGGCCAACCTGCAGGTCGTTGTCCATCCGACGGTGCTCGACCGGCTGCGGGAGGAGGACGAAGAGTTTCTTGTTGATCTCCAGAAGAGGTTTGAAGGGCACTTGACTTTCAAGTCCGATCCAAGCAAGCATGTGGAGTACTTTTCAATATCAAACGTGGACACGGACAAGGTGCTGTATGTTCGGGGGGAGCGGTAATGGACAGAGGGACTAAGAATGGGCTGGCGGTGCTCTTGTTTGCAGTCTTGGGTTATGCCGGCTTTGCCCAGGTGACTGAGAGTAATGACATCAGGCGTCTTCCGCGACGCGCGGCGGCGGCAGAGCCCGAACAGAAGGACAGCGCCGCCTCTGGTACCGCGGCCGATGATGCCCGCCAGCCGGTTAAGACCCGTTACGACAGTATGGTTTACCGTAAGGACGGCGTCATTGAGTTTAAAGGGAATGTAATCATTCAGAGAGGATCGCAGGAGCTGCGTGCAGATTACGTAATCTACAACAGGGAGACAGAAGAGGCGGATGCGTATGGAAACGTGGTGATGAAGAGGGGTGCTGAAGTCTGGCGGGGGGAACGGCTTCACTACAATTTCAAGCAGGGCGTCGGCAGTTCTGACTCGATGTCATACAGCGCGGCACCTTTTGCGCTTAAAGCTTCACACCTCGAGAGGCTTCCCGAGAACAGGTTCAGGGCGAAATCGGCGAGGGTGACCACGTGCAGCAAGGAGTTTGACCATCCGCATTTCACTGTTCGCGCGAAAGAAATAGTATTGTCGCCCGGGGAGTCGATCAGAGGAAAACATACGGTTTTCTTCCTTGGAAAGGTCCCGTTCTTCTATCTGCCATTCTGGTTCAGGGACCTGGATGAGAGCACAGGATGGCGTTTCCGCGCAGGATACAGAAGCAACTGGGGAGCCTACCTCCTGTCCTCGTACCGCTATCCGGTGGGAGAGGTCGTAAGGGGGGAAACGCACTTAGACTATCGCACCGACCGCGGCATTGCCGTCGGCCAGGACTTTGGCTGGGGGACGGAGTCGTCCCAGGGATACGTGGAGCTCTATTATGTCAACGATGATGAGCCTCTCGACGAGGACGACGATCCCGATAAGGACATCGATAGCGCGCGCTACCGGTTTAAGGTGAAGAATACCTCGACGATCAGCGAGAGGGAGCGTCTTTACCTGCAGGCGGAATATGTAAGTGACGTTGATTTCCGCGAGGACTTCTTCGAGCCTGAGTTCAGGGAGAATGTCCAGCCTGACAACTACCTGGTGTACCAGCATAGACGCGATAATATTGTCGGGTCGGTGCTTGGGCAGTTTCGGCTGAACGATTTCTATGAAGGTGTGAACAGGACTCCTGAGCTTTCCCTTGACGTGCTGCGTCAGCCCCTCGGGGAGACGCTCCTTTACTACGAAAGCCAGACTGATGTGTCTAACCTGGAGCGGGTCCATTCCGAGCCGGATTCGGACCAGGACTACTCGGCGCTGAGAATAGATACGGCGCACCTGGTGAACTATCCTGGCAAATACCTCGGCTATCTTACCGTAATCCCGCGGTTCGGCGCCCGTGGCACTCACTATTCGGCAACGAAGGTGAGCACGACAGAGGACAGGGTGGTGTCCGTATTGACAACGAATGCGGGGACCGGGGCAGTGACGAGCAGCACCCAGACGAATTCTGTGACTACTGTTGCTGATGGTGCGGCAAAGCTCAGGACACGCTTTGAGCTGGGGTGCGAAGTGTCTCTCAAGGCATATAGGACCTGGGCCGGACTGGGCGGTCCGCGCCGCCATGTGGTCGAGCCTTACGCGAACTACACATTTGTTCCTCGGCCGAGCGTAGAGCCCGAGGAACTCTACCAGTTCGACGATGCCGACTCACTTGACAGGATCCATCAAATCCAGCTCGGCGTGCGGAACAAGTATCAGAAGAAGGTTGATGACATGCCGTTTGACATCATTGACCTGAACTTGTACACGTTCCTCGTAATGGACCCTGATGAGGGGCAGGATTCAATACAGAACCTCTACTTCGACGGCAGGCTGCAGCCGGGGCGCTCTTCGATAGTAACCTTTGACGGGTTTTATGATACATCGGGCTCTGAGTTGGCCCGCTTTAATACAAGGCTCGAGTGCGGCGTGACGAGGTGGTGGCAGCTCGGTGCCGAGTATCACTACATAGCTGACGAAGCGAGCCTGATTTCAGCTGACGCCACATTTCTTCCTGATCACGCATGGACATGGAACGTATTTGGGCGTTACGAGGGCGAGGCGGGACGCATGGAGGAGGCAGGCGGTTACATTCAGCGGAACCTGGACTGCCTTAGCATAAGGACTAGGGCAAGTGTTCTACCGGCCTATGAGCACGATGACGGAACTGAAGAGGAAAGTGAATTTCGGGTTATGCTGGAGTTCTGGCTGAGGGCTTTCCCGGATATGAGAATATCTGCAAGGCATGGGGGTTAAGGATGGAATATCTGGTAACAGGCGGAGCGGGCTTTATTGGTTCAAACATATGCAGGAAGCTTGTGCGCGACGGCAGGGAGGTGCGCGTCCTGGATAACTTCTCGACGGGACGCCGTTCAAATTTAGCTGACCTTGCGGGAGACCTGGATGTCATGGAAGGGGATATCCGCGACGCTGATGCGGTTACGGAAGCTATGAAAGGCGTGCGTTTTGTGCTGCATCTCGGAGCTCTGCCTTCGGTTCCCCGCTCGATAGAAGATCCGCTTACGTCCAACGACGTGAATGTGGATGGAACATTAAAAGTCCTCGTCGCAGCACGTGACGCGGGAGTCGAGCGCTTTGTCTTCTCGTCTTCGTCCTCCGTTTACGGAAACACAGAAGTCCTTCCGAAAGTCGAAACGATGTCGCCCGCACCGATGTCGCCCTACGCAATTCAGAAGCTGGCCGGGGAGAAGTATACTGTGGTCTTTAATAAGCTCTACGGGCTTGGGGCATTCGCCCTTCGCTATTTCAATGTGTTTGGTCCGTACCAGAATCCCGAATCACAGTATGCTGCCGTGGTGCCGAAATTTATTTCAGCCTGCAGGGCCGGAACGCCGCCGGACATACATGGTGACGGTGGGCAGACTCGTGACTTCACTTTTGTGGAGGACGTGATTGCTGCTAACCTTGCGTGCTGCACCTGCCCCGCGGAGTCCGCTGGCGCGGCCTACAATGTAGCGCGTGGAGACAGGATTTCCGTCAATGACCTTTATGAGAAAATAGCGGACCTCACTGGATTCAAAGGTAAAGCCAACCACACGGAATCCCGCCCCGGAGACGTGCGGGATTCGCAGGCGGACATATCGGCGGCGCAAAAGCATCTGCTTTGGAATCCAGCCGTTTCGCTGGAGGAAGGGCTCGCTAAGACTGTCGATTACTTCGTGTCGCAGGAATAGGCCGCGCGTCGATTATGATGCTGCATTAACACGGGATGCCTTATGTCTGATAACAAGCGGGACGCTTTGATCTATGGTTCGGGTTCGCTGCAGGGCCTCGTGGCGGTGGAAGTGCCCGAGGACAGCAATGATGTGTCGCTTTTCCTGAGGAGCGGCACGGCTACCAAGCTGGAAAAGGCGTCCTTCAGGCCTTATATCATCTTCTGCAGTGCCCGCATAAAGAAGGTGCCGGGGGCCATTGAGGAAAGCGCCCTGGAGGAGGGCGCTGAGCTTGACAGGATCGCCTTCTTCGAGACATGGAAGGCGGCGGACAAAGCTAAGCGGGCGCTGGCAAAGGAGACGGGCATCTCACCGGGAGCGGCGAACGCACCGTATCTCTTCATTCGCGACCCGGTGCAGCAGTACCTGACATTCACAGGGGAGACCCTTTTCAAGGGAATGGAATTCTCCGATCTGCGCCGCATGCAGATTGATATCGAATGCATAACGGCGCCTGGCTATGAATTCTGTAATGCAGAAAGGGCGGAGGATGAAATAGTCGCGATCGGCGTGGGGCTGCCGAACGGGAAGACGGAAGTGATATCGGGAGTGGACCTGAGCGAAAAGCAGATACTCGAACGGCTGGTTGAGATCTTTGATGAAAACGACCCGGACGTCATCGAAGGGCACAACATATTCAACTTCGACCTCCCGTATATCGCCGAGCGCGCCAAACGCCACAAGGTAACACTTGCGCTCGGACGCGATGGAAGCCCTCCAGGTCGTCGGCCCAGCAGGCTGACGCTGGCGGAGAGAAATTTCAGCTATGACAGATTTGAGATATTCGGGCGGCATGTTGTGGATACGCTGTTTCTTGTTCACGCATACGATATCAGCCATCGCGCCCTGACTGGTTTCGGCCTTAAGGATGTGGCCATACACTTTGGCGTTGCCCCGAAGGGGCGCACTTATATTGAGGGCAGCCGGATAAGTGAGACATACCGTAAGGATCCGGAAAAGGTGATCAGGTATGTGGGGGACGACATCGCGGAGACGCGCGGAATAGCGGGCCTCCTTTCGGTGAGCGCGTTTCTGCAGAGCCAGATGCTGCCGTTCTCATACCAGAATGCTGCAGTCAGGGGGAACGCCACAAAGAGTGATTCCATGATGGTGCGGGCTTACCTGGACGCCAGACAGTCAATTCCTCTGCCCGCGATGTCCAGGTCCTTCGCCGGCGGCTATACGGACATGTTCGTGGAAGGCGTCGTAGAGGACGTTCACCACTGTGACGTGCGGTCGCTTTATCCTTCGCTGATGCTCACGCGCGATATATGTCCTGCATCTGACAGGCTGGGAGTGTTTCTGGACATGCTGAGTGTGCTGCGTGACCTGCGCCTCGACGCGAAAGCCAGGATGCTGGATGCCGAGGGAGTTGATCGCTCGTTTTATGACGCATTGCAAAGCACTTTTAAGGTGCTGATAAACTCCTTCTACGGGTACCTCGGTTTTTCCCAGGGGAAGTTCTCTGATTTCGAAGCGGCGGACACGGTGACCTCTTCTGGTCGGGACCTGCTGCGTGAGATGATTGCTGAACTGAGGAAACTTGGAGCCGAACCCATTGAGATAGATACCGACGGGATATATTTTGTTCCACCTGAGGGGGTGGCCGCGGACGAGGCCAGGGCCGCGGCTTTCAGGGACGCCTTCTGCGCTACGCTCCCCGAAGGCATAGATGTTGAATTCGACGGCGAATACGAGGCCATGTTCAGCTACAAAATGAAGAACTACGCCCTGCTGGAACGAAATGGGGAGATAGTCATCAAAGGCGGTGCTCTTAAGTCGAGGGGACTCGAGCCGTTCCTGCGGGAATTCCTTGAGCAGACTATAGGGCTGATTCTGCACAGGAAGGATGCTGAGCTCCCGCGACTCAGGGCTGACTTCGAGTCTGCCATTGCCGGAGAGGAGTGGGACATCAAGCGGCTTGCTAAAACGGAGACACTTCAGGACTCGCCGGCTGCCTACTCAGCCAAGATTGCGAAGAGCAAGCGAAACAGGAGCGCATGTTATGAACTGGCACTCAAGAGCTCCCGTGAGTACAGGCAGGGCGACCAGATTTCTTACTATGTTATAGGTGAAAAGAAGAGCGTTTCTGTGTATGATAACTGCCGCATGGTATCAGAGTGGGATCCGAAGGCCAGAGATGAGAACAAGGCTTATTACATTTCAAAACTGGATGCGTCGTATAAGAAGTTCAGCAGTGTCGAGCGCCCAAGGCAGGGCGAACTGGCGCTTTGACGGTCGACGGAGGTCGGTATGAAGAAGAATAGCGGTTTTACTCTCCTTGAACTGATAGTTGTTGTGATGGTTCTTTCCATCCTGGCAAGCATAGTTGCTGTATCTGTCCTGAAAGAGCCGGGCAAGGCGCGTGTAACTGCCGCTCAGGTTGAAATCACGGCGACGCTGGAAATGGCGCTCGACCGATATTACCTGGCGCACGGACGGTATCCTACGCAGGAGCAGGGGCTCAGGGCGCTGATTGAAGTCCCGGCCACGGAGCCTGTTCCCCGCAACTATCCGCCCGAAGGTTACCTGAAGAAGAGGCGCCTTCCTCTCGATCCATGGGACAACGAATATGTATACCTCGTACCCGGGAGCGATGACTCCCCATATGAGATTATTTGCTATGGTTCGGACGGGAAACCCGGCGGTGATGGCGAGGCGGCTGATATCTCCAGCCTTGACCTTTAGCTTGCTGAACTCCGTTTCGGGCTGTCGATTGTGATCACGCGCTCGTCTTCCGTGCTTCCCATTTCAAGGCTAACATTCACGGTATACTTCGGGAATATGTGCGGGGCCTTTTCCGGCCACTCGACAGCAACAACGGACTCAATATCCATATACTCCTGCAGCCCCAGTGCGTCCGCCTCCTGCGGCTTCTCAAGCCTGTAAAGGTCGGCGTGGTAGAGTGGCGGCGAGCAGGGGTACTCATTCAGGAGCGTGAAAGTAGGGCTGGTGACCGGCCTGTTCGAGCCCAATGCCAGTGCCAGGCCCTGTACAAATACGGTCTTGCCTGTACCAAGGTTGCCTGAAAGGGCCACTACCAGCCTGCCAGGGCGTTCATCAAGCAGTTCCGCGGCAATACGGTACGTTTCCTCCGGTGAGCGTGATATGTGCGATTGTTTAGCCAAAGTGATCGAATCCTTTTTCAGAGAATAGGGACTCTTTGCCGTGCTGGTCAACAGCGATGATTTGGCCGACTTGCTTTGTTACCGAACCGATACAGGTCAGCGGAGTATCGAACTGGCCGCTCCAGGCGGCCATCAGTCCGGCTGCCAAGCTTGCGGGCACGGTGAAGAGCAGCTCGAAGTCTTCGCCATCGCACAGGGCGCGCGTAACTTTCCGATCGAAATCCAGGTCTGCCAGGCACGGGGCTGCAGGTACTTCTGAGCAAATGAGCCTCGCTCCGGTCCCGCTCGCCTCGATAATGTGCCTCAGGTCCGTAGCGGGGCCGTCGCTCGTGTCTATCATCGCGGACGCGAACTTGCCCTGCCTGAGCCATACGCCCTCACTGACCCGGGGTGTGAAGTTAAGGTGTTTGCCGGAGCGAGATCCGCCAAGTTCTCCTGTCACGTAGATGTGGTCGCCGGGCTGGGCGCCGTCTCTTCGGATCGCGGTTCCGGCGGGAACCGTTCCGCAGGCAAACGCGTGAACGGAGAGCGTGTCAGACCTCGCCAGGTCGCCGCCGGCAATGCCGGCTCCGAAGGGGGAGGCAAGGTCGCGGGCCGCCGCTATGATCTCTTTGAGATGCTCCTGTGGGTAATCCGAGGGAGCCGTTACGTTCAGTAAAATCCATCCGGGTTCGGCACCCATGGCCGCGAGGTCGCTAAGGACGCGGCCGGCGGCCTTGTGCCCGATTTGCTTTGGTGTGGCCGTGGAATCAAAATGGGTGCCGAGAATCACTGGGTCAGACGTCAGTATCAATTCCTGGCCGGGATCGATCCTGACCGAAGCGCAGTCATCGCCGGGTGGGATTATGAGGTCAGGAGAGGAGGGGAGCGCCGCCAGTATTTCCCGGATCAGCTCTCTCTCGCCCCTTGGCGAATCGTTAGGGGAAGTCTCGATCATAGCTATTCCGGAAACATTATGGCCCTGAGCTCGCTTTCGAAATCCCGAGAGAAATAGCGTTCGATTCTGGCATTCTGCGCCTTGATGATTGAGTCACGGAGGGAAGTGGAAGAGGTGACCCGGTGCAGTGTCTCGGCAACCAGCGGGTAGTTCTTTTCCTGGAACAGCACTCCGGCGCCATCCATTGTGTCCGGTATTGCTGATGAGGCAAGTGCTACCACCGGCACTTTATTGTACATGGCTTCGATGACCGGAATACAGAAACCCTCATGCTCACTCATGCTGAGAAAGGCGCCGGCTGAAGCGTAGGCGGCGTTGAGGACTGCCTGTGGGACGGAGCCCAGGAACGTGACGTGTTCGGTAATTCCAAGGTCTTTAACCAGTCCCCTGATCAGGAAATGATAGCGTTCCGTTCCGCTGTAGGACCCGACATGAAGAAGCGTTGAATTTCGATTATAGAAACGATTGTAATAATAGAACTGCTGAACAAGGTCCTCGATTCGCTTGTTAGGGGCGCATCGACCTACAAAGAGGATGTTCGTCCCAGTCTTGGTGAACTCCTTCATCGCCTTCCTGTCGGGCGTACCGTCCAGGACCTGGCGGTCCAGAAGAATGGGCAGGACCGAGACGTCCTTGTAGCCCCTTTGCTCCAGCTCGTGTGCGTTGTAATCACTGACGGCGATATTGATGTCGGCTATGCCGGAGAGGGAGTCAATCTGCCTGCGTCCGCGCCGCAGGCAGGCAGCCGTGGCGGAGTTAACGGGGGTGAAATATGCGTGCGGGGTGATGTTATGGTACCGAAGGACCTTCCTGCAGGGCAGTCCGGCGAGGTGGTCATTGACGTCTGAGCCTATTGAGAAATGAAGGAGGACGGTATCTTCCTCGGAGACAAACGCTTCGAGAGTGTTTACATCGTGGCAGTCGTTGCGCAGCTCGGGGAGGACAGAGCTCGCCTCGCTGAATATTTCTGACTGGTACCCCCACGATCGAAAGATCGTTCGCATCCGCCGGGCCTCATTGCTGATTGCGTCTCCGTTTGTATAGCCCGCCGAGATTTGGTGTATCGATTGTACCGGCATTATTCGTCTGTATTTGGCGCGGGCAATGCGTTGTGCTCCGCAAGTTTGGTTTTCAGGTTATCGTTTGACGGGTCAATCTCATAGCTTCTCTGCCACTGCTTCAAAGCATCCCCGATTTTGCCGTTCTTTGCAAGTATGTCGCCGTAATGATCCAGAATCGTTGGGTCCTCCGGAAGGTGCTTGATTGCCTTACGGATGTATACGAGTGCATCCCTGTTGTTTCCCTGCATGAAATATATCCAGGCGAGGGTGTCGAGATATGCGCCGCTTTCGGGCTCAAACTTCAGGGCCCGCTTTGTCATCTCTTCACCCCTCTGTAGATTAAGGCCCTTTTCAGCCCACATATAGGCCAGGTAATTCAGCATTGAGTGTGAATCAGGATAAGCGGCGATGCCTTTCTCGAAAACTCCCGCTGCCTTCTCGATCTCGCCCTGTCGCTCATAACTGGCCCCAAGGCTGAGGAAGAATGCCTCGGTCGGCTGCTTGGCGGATCGGTTTGCGAACTTTGTCAAAAGGTCGACGGCAGCGGCCCGATCCTTGTTTTTATCAGACAGGTATGTCACCGCGGATATGATCAGGTCGTCCATAGGGAAGCGCCGTTCTGCCTGATCAAGCACCTTCATTGCGGCCTGCTGGTCCTGTTCGTTGATGAGGATGGCCATTTTGACGTATGCGTCCGGGGTGGCGCTATTTTCCTGGATTGCCTTTTCATACTGTTCCAGCGCCTTGGCTGTCTCTCCGCGTCCTTCATGGATTTCCGCGATCACCAGGCGGATCCGCGCGCGGCTGTCATCCGCGTTCTCTGCCACGAAGTTAAACCATTCTATCGACTTGCCGGGGAAGCCGCCCTTGAGCAGCGCTGCCGCATTGATAAGTGCCAGATCTGACATCAGTTTTCTGTCAGCCTGCCGGGCGCCCTTTGTCAGGGACCTCAGTGCCTCTGGGAAACGGCCTAGGGCAAGATAGCTTCGAGCCGAGGCTATGTAGGCGGCAGAATTCGTGGGGGACAGCTTCATGGCCCGCTCGTATGTCTGGAACTGCTTCTCTGGCTGTTCGCTTATATCGTAAACAGTCGCGAGGTCAAGCAGGAGGCTGTAATTGGTCGGGTTGAGGACGCTCGTGTTCTCGAGGAGCTCGGCAGCTTCATGGCCTCGCCGCCTGTAAAGCAGGCCTATCGCGGCTTTGCGTGCCAGGAGGTAGTTGGACGGGTCGTGTAGAGAGGCCTCGAGGAAGAAATCTACGGAGTTGCTGTTAGCCGGTCCGCGCTGCAATTCTTCTGATATTCCGGCCGAGTAGCGGGACAAGGCGTAAGCAAAGTCCATGTCTGACTCTGAGAGCGTGTATGCGCTGATCTGAGAGTGTGGGGCAGATGGGGGACCCGCGCACCCGCACGCCATGATTAATGCCGCGCTGACCAGTATGAATAATCGCTGCATGTTGCACCACGTTTGAGGCAGGAGACAGACATGACAGGATCTGTTCATGCGGGCGCGGCGGAGAGCCGCGCCGCACATGAGCAAGAAAGAGGGTCTATTTCTTGTGCCGGTTGGATTTGACGCGCTTCTCGTACTTGTGCTTGGACATCTTCTTGCGCCTCTTCTTCTTGATCGAACCCATTCTTTCCTCCGTTTAGCGTATCAGTTTGTTGAGTGGTACTTCTATTATGCCTTCCGCGCCGGCTTCTTTCAGCTTCGGGATTATCTCGCGGACGACTTTTTCTTCTATGACAGTTTCAATTGCCACCCATCCGTTCGACTGCAGAGGGTTCACGGTCGGCGCGTGCAGGGACGGCAGGATTTCGGTGATCTTCGGGGCGTCGGCGTCTGAAGCGTTCATCTTGAGAAGGACGCTCGTCTCGGCGTCGAGGGCGCCCTTCAGAAGCATGGCCACCTGGCTGATCTTCGTCTGTTTCCAGGTGTCACGCCAGGCATCATTGTTGGCGATCAGGCGTGTTGTTGATGTCAGTACGGTTTCGACAATCCTCAGGTTGTTTGCGCGGAGGGAAGATCCTGTTTCCGTAAGCTCTACGATTGCATCCACGAGTTCGGGGGTCTTCACCTCTGTCGCGCCCCAAGAGAACTCGACATCAGCATTAACGCCGTTTTCCTCGAGGAATCGGGTTGTAAGGCCAACGGCCTCTGTCGCAATTCGTTTTCCTTCCAGGTCCTTCACACTGTTAATGGGGGAGTCATTCGGGACCGCTACGACCCATCGAACGGGGCGCATGCCCTGCTTGGCATAAAGCAGTTCGGCTACCTCCTGTACGTCGGAGCCGTTCTCGGTAATCCAGTCGAATCCGGTGATTCCAGCGTCAAGAACGCCCAGCTCAACGTACCGGCTTATCTCCTGTGCCCTTATTAAACGAAGATCAATTTCGGTGTCATCAATCGATGGGATATATGACCGGGAGGAGGACCTGATGTTGAACCCGGCCTTCTTCATTATCATGAAGGTTGTTTCCTGCAAACTTCCCTTTGGGAGTCCCAGGACAATTCTGTTTTCTGTGCGTTCTGTAGTCATAGTCGGCAAATACTAGGATATATGAATAAGGACGTCCATAGCCTTTTGAAGATAAAATCAGGCCCTTCGAACCACTCGCCCTTCAACTTTGATGCCATCGGCCGCGAGCAGGGAGAGGGCCTCAGGATACGCGATGTGTTCCTGCTCCTGGATCCTGGCGTGAAGCGACTCGGGCGTATCGTCATCTCTAACCTCAACTGTACGCTGTACGATAATGGGCCCGGTGTCAGTGCCTCCGTCCACGAAGTGGACGGTAACTCCGGCAACCTTGCATCCGTACTCGAGGGCCTGTTTCCATGATTCAACGCCGGGGAAAGCCGGCAGGATGGACGGATGGATATTCAGGATCGCGTTGGGAAAGGCATCGAGCATCCCTTGTTTTATGATACGCATGAAGCCCGCGAGTACAACGACCGTGGCGCCAGAGTCCCGTATTGCTGAGATATACTTTGCTTCCGCGTCACCCTCAAGCTTCGTCTTGAAAGGGTCTCCGCTTATGTGACGGGCCGGCAAATTGTTCTTCGCGGCACGCTCCAATATATACGCGTCTTCAACATCGGAGATGACGCAGGTTATCTCGCAATTCAGCGCGCGGTCATTTATGGCATCAAGGATGGCCTGCATGTTTGAGCCGGATCCCGATCCCAGCACTGCTATTCTTAAAGTCTTGCTGTCTGTCATATTAGCCGCATTGAATGGCCCGTCGTAGTTCCCTAACCGGGAACTATGCCGGGCATTTTCGCTGTATGCGAAAATGGTGGGCGATACAGGACTCGAACCTGTGACCCTCTCGGTGTAAACGAGATGCTCTAGCCAACTGAGCTAATCGCCCCTTGAAAAGACATGCAGAGTACTCAAAAGCGTACAGAAGTCAAGTTATCCTGCAATTTCCTGAAGAATTTCAAAAAGCTTTCGGAATCTGCTATTCTTGAGTGTTTATGCCGGGCTCCCAGAGATACAGAAAGCCCGAGCGCCTGCCGTTAGAAAGCAGCGAGGAAAGGTTTCCCACGGTGCTGGATCCCCGGAACAGGCTCGAGAACGAGAATTCCTTTTGGTAGCGGTATATCTTGAGTTCATCAACGGCCAGGAGCTGTTTTGTGCTGTCGACAGCATCGTCCCAGTACCCGATTGCATCAATAAGACCCGCGTCAAGTGCGCCCTGCGCGGTATAGACGCGGCCGTCCGCAAGCTGGACCACCTTTTTTTTCGGGAGGTCCCGGTTTTCTGCCACGAGCGTGACAAACCGGTCCTGCAGCTCATTGACAATATTCTGGAGAATGTTCGTATGAGCAGGGGAGACTTCCTCGAATGGATTGAGCAGGTCTTTGTTCTGGCCTGACTTGATAGTGACCCCTTTCAGTCCGATCTTGTCCTCAAGCCCCTTTATGTTGAGCGTTTGCATGAGTACTCCTATAGAGCCAGTTATGCTCGTGGGGTGCGCGATGATTTTATCGGCTGGAAGGGCTATGTAGTAGGCCCCGGAGGCGGCAACATCACCCATGATGGCCACAACGACGCGATCAGTGCGGGAGGCCTTGAATTTTTGAAGTGCATTGTAGATAACGTCAGACGCAGTAATCCCGCCGCCGCCGCTGTCGATGTCGAGGATGATTGCCGAAACCTTCTCGTCCTTAGTCGCACGGGTTATCGAGTTCAAAAGTATCGCCGTTGATGAAAGTCCGGAGCTGAACAGATCATCCCTGCTGTCAAAGCCGATGAAGCCGCGAACGGGGATCACAATGGCTTTGGTGTGGCCTTTTCCTGAGGACCAGATTTCCTCCATGAAGGGCTGCTCGTCCATGGCGTAGTCCAGATGAGTTCCCCGGATGCTGGCCCTAATCATCCCGAAAGTGACGATTACCAGCATGAGCAGGAATATCAGGCCCGCCTGTATTGCAGCGAGCATAACCAGGCATCCCCATTTTCCTGAGCCGTTTGTTTTCTCGGAGGTGCTGCGCGAGAGGCTGCCGGACTGAGTTGTAGGAGAATCTGTCATTGGTTAAGTATTGCGTCCAGGCGTGAGCTGAAAGAGCTGGGCGATTTTGGCGCAGGGGCGGGTGCCGGCTGGGGCGCTGGTTCCTCTACCGCTGGCCCAGCAGGTGCGGCAGGCTGCGGTGCCGCCGCGATTGGTGCCGGCTGTGCAACTGGTGCCGGTGCCGCTGCCGGCTGAGGTGCAGCAGCAGTTGGGGTCGCCGGGTTGGTATCGGACGCGGATTCCGCCACCGCGATTGGCTGATGAGCAGAGGCTGCGGGCGCTGCAGCATCAGCCGCGGGTGCCTCTACAACGTCGCTCTTGATCTGGAACATTCCGCCCTTAACGACCTCGAAGAGAGTAGCGTTATGCAGGAGTTTGCGCACAACCAGCATTGGCTTTGC
>JBFIFS010000023.1:0-24747 GCA_041602695.1 Kiritimatiellia bacterium | reverse complement strand
GTGTTACGGTCAGCGTATGACAGATCAAGCTGAAGACCTGATGCTGCCGGCCAGCGATCCTCTGGCATCATTTGATGAGGAGGACCGCAGGACTTTGACCAGCTCCGGAAAGTTCCTGGATTTTAGTGAGGGGAAGATCATTGTCAATGAAGGTGATCCCCAGGAAAGCCTGTATTTTCTCGTCAGCGGGGTCCTCCATGCTGTGCACAAAGTCAAGGGAGGGCTGGCTCCGATCGGAACCATAAAGAGTGGCGAGTGGTTCGGCGAAATAAACATCTTCGACCCGCAGAAGGCGACGGCCATGTGTGTCGCTCATCTTGAAGGACGCACATGGTACATTACACGAAACAAGCTTGAAGAGTTCCTGAACGATCACCCGGCCTTGGGCTGTGTGCTCCTGCTCGGCGTGGCCGAGGTGCTTGCGAAGCGGGCGCGCGGCCTGATCCAGAAGGTCAATGCGACCTGGGAAATAAGCTATTGAATGTTGGCCTGGCGGGCGTACCAGCCAGGCCCACCCAGGACCTATTTTATGTAGGTTTCGCCGGAAGCGAGCTGCAGGGCCAGCAGGCTGTAGCCGGTGACAAGAATCGGGTCGCTTTCCCAGAACCGGTTATTGTCATTGTTCCAATAACCATGCCCTGAAGCCGCATCAATCTTCTGGGTTTCGATAAGTTTCTTCGCCAGGTCTTCACGCCAGTTGATTACCCCGCCGGAGGGGGCAGCGAGCGTTTCCTGGTTCATGGCATTCATGCACTTGCTGATGATGTTGTAGAAGAAGAACTGGCCCTGTGACCCCATGCCCGGATTTTCTTCCAAGGTCCAGTGTTTGGACGCCCAGTCCATGGCCGACCTTATCCTTACGTCGTCCCGGTCCACGTCCGCGTACATCAGGGCAAGCATGCCTACATACGTCATTGAGCCATACGACCTGAAGTATATTTTCCCGGTGGCGTTGGTGACCTCACCGGCCTTCGATTCGCCTGGTTTGTAGAAGAAGCCGCCGTCCTGGTCCTTGCCGGCTTCCGCCTTGTTCTGGATGCTCTCAATGAACTTCACTGTTGCTGCCCAGTCTATATCCACCTTCTTCTCGTCTTTTGGACGAAGGTCCTCTACGTCAGCTGTGGCCTTCATTGCCTCAGTTGAATAGAAAGTGTTGAGAAGGTCTGTGTAAGCCCGGTCAGTGTCCTTATCGTAACCGAAGCCGCCCTTGTACTGGTCGTCTCCGAAATGCTGGGTTCCGGCGATGAATTTGCGGGCATCCTGTACCGTCTTGATGAGTTCCGGTTTCCTGGTGGCGTGCAGTACGGTCATGCAAATAGCCGTATTGTAGTTGCTGAGCCCGCCGCCCTTGCGCCCTTCGATGTTCTTGTATATGCCCCCGTCATCCTGCACGTTCGACATTATGAACTCGACCGCCTTGTCGACGACTTCTTCCTTCTCGGGGTGGTCCGAGAGGAGGAAAGGCCACAGGGCAAGAGCTGTAAGCGATGGGTAATCCTCGTTGCTCCAGGCGCCGTTTTCTTTCTGGTTGGCGGCAAGCCAGTCCATGCCCCGCTTAACGGCGGCGCTGGCTTCATGCGCGAGCGAAAGATCAAGGACCCCGGCGGGAGTGTCGTGAGCTTTGATTCTTGCCGGCTTCTGGGCGAGGCAGGCGGATGTCGTGAGTGCTGCAACTATTGCTAATACCATTAAGCGTTTCATGATTTCTCCTCAACTGTTTGGACTGCTCTTTATAATACAAACGCATATATTCAGCAACTGGTTCGTATCAGGCCTCATTTGGAAGGCCGGGAAAGGCAATTGACTGGCATGCGTTTTTAAAGGAAAATCAATTAGTTGGGCTTGTGCCCTTGCAGGCAGTGTGGATCCGTTGTGAAAGGAGCGCCATGAAACTCGTCCGGCTCTCTATTGTGGCGGTCGCAGCGCTGGGACTGTCGTGCAATTCCGTTGAAGATCCAGCAGTTATGGAGGGGCCCCAGGTGAAAGAACACAGGAGCGGAGAATGGTCACCTGAATTGAGCGATACGGAAAGCGAGACGCTGTTTCGTATAGCGAATGATACGCTGGACTGGGGCGTAAAGGGAGGGCGGGAACGGTTTGATTTTACTCCATACGCCCTGACCGACAAGCTCAGGGAATACGCCGCCACCTTTGTAACGCTCAAGGCGAATGGAATGCTCAGGGGCTGCATTGGTTCCCTGGAGCCGGTTGAGGAGCTTTACATGTCGGTTCACCACAATGCCCTGAATGCCTCGCTGCGGGACCCGAGGTTTGAACCTGTTTCAGAGCAGGAGCGTGAGCGGCTGGAGGTCCATATCTCGATCCTTAGCCCCATTGTGCCCATTGGTGATATCGATGAGTTCAGGATAGGTGAACATGGCATAATCCTTGAAAAGGGGCGTTACAGGTCCGTTTACCTGCCGGAGGTAGCGCTTGAGCAGCGGTGGAATGTAGAGCAGACGCTCTCTTCGCTCAGTGAGAAGGCGGGGCTGCCGCCTGAAGGGTGGCGGGACGGCGCAAGGTTCAGCGTGTTCTCCAGCGTTGTCCTCAGCGAGGATTGAACATCAGGGCGCCGGCTTCTGCCTTAAGGCACTTTCGAGTTGTTCTACGCTAAGCCAGTTTCGCAGATGTTTTGCTCTGCTGTAGGCGTCAAGCGCTCCTTCTGTGTTCCCCATATCCACTCGAAGTAAAGCCAGCTCGATGAGCAGTCTGTAGTTTAGCGGGTCCAGGTCAGCGGCCCTTGTTATATGCCTTTCCGCAAGATCTCTTGTCTCAGGCCTGTAGGCGGCTGTACGCCCAAGGTTGTAGTAGGCCTGCCAATAAGATGGGGACGACTCGATGGCCAGCTTCAGGGTCTCCGGCGTTGCATGGCCGAGTGCGTTGGGTGAATCCAGGCTGAACGTCTTTTGGGGCGCAATACAGGACAGAAGAATTACTGTAAGCGCGGCAGGGAGGATGCAGGCCAGCGCCGCTATCCCTGCCCGCCTGCTTTGGGTCAGGTGCGCCTTGGAGATGCAAAGTCCTGCGAGTACGGCCACAAGCAGCGCGTAGAAAGGAACCCTGACAGCAAAGTCAATGAATGCATGCGCAGATGCGACCACAAGGCCCGGCAAGGCTGCACCGAGTAGAGCGGTACGCCCAGCCGGCTTAAACATGGGATTCAGCAGCATGAGGAGCGACGCGATGAGCAGGGCGCTGCCGGCTATTCCTGACTCTACCGGGATCTGGATATACTCATTTTCAACATTGTGCGGCACTTTTCGCGTTGTGCTGCTGCGGTGCTGGGGGAAGACCGCCCTGTATCCATTGAGGCCTGTACCGAAGAGCGGGTAATGTTTTACGATAGGCAGCGATTCTTTCCATGTATCGATTCGCAATCCGGCGCTTGTCGTCGCCAGGGGCCTAGCGAGCGATTTAAGCCTGGTCCTTAGCCGTCCTTCGCCGCCAAGAGTAAGCATCACCGTTACTATGATGCCAAACAGCGCCAGCGCCAGCGCAAGTATCAGGGGGCGTTTCTTAAGGTTGAGGACAATGGCCGCAGCGAGGCCGCAGCCAAGTGACAGGACCGCTCCCCTTGAGAAGGAGCCGATTACCGCTGATGCTAGAACAATGAAGGCAATGCCGGATATGATGCCGACGGCAAATCTGTCCTTAATTGTCCTGCAGCAGAGGCTGAGCATGGCTGCGGCAGCCACAGCCATGGTTCCGCCGAAGTGGTTTCTGTTAACGAAGCAGGCTACCGGCCTTCCATGCTCCACTGGAAGCACCCACCAAAAGGTCTTGCCTTGAGGTAAAAAGTGTATGGACAGCATGCCGACCACGCCGAGAGCCGCGAGGGCCGTCCCTACAGTAAGAAGCAGGGATAGCCTCTGCTTTTCGCTTAGTGCCCTTGTCAGAGCGGCACCGGTGGTCATTATGGTCAACAGCAGTACAGCACGCATGGTGCCCGCGCGGTTGCGCGAGACCTGAAACCATCCGGCCTTTTCGGTCAGCCCCTTTTCGCTCGATTCTGAAAGGGCCGCCCGCGCAAGGGTGTGATGCGAGGAGGCCTCTTTTCCCGCAGCTTTCAGGAGCAGGTCCGGGAGCGGCAGGGTTGTGAAGAACGCGAGAGCAAGGAAGAGGGCGAGGAACACTCCAGCAGAGGATGGAACGAAGGAGGCCCTGAATCGCCAGACGAACGTTATGAGCAGTATTGATGAGGCTGATACCAGAGCTGCCGGCCCTGTTCCGCCGTCGATGATCATCACCATGAAGGCGACACAGATTGCAAGGTAGGGCAGGAGCCAATTTGTCATGCGGCTTGCGCTAGTCGCTGGAGTTTCGGTGACGGCAGGCATAATGCTCAGATATTAAATCCCACCAGGGCTTGGGGGCGGATTCGTTACTACGCCGGGTATATACATGTATATTGCCAGAACCGTGTAATGGTTGTTCATCGTGAAGGAAATGGTCTGGTTTGTCGAGTAGTCAACTCCGTTACGCTGCCATCGTTGGAACGTGTTTAAGCCGGCTATAAGGGGCGCGTTGATGGTGACGGGTATTCCGTTTGAGTAGGTCCTCGTAAAGGGAGTGAATCCGGGACCGTTTGCAAAGACGTCCGGCGTGACGGTGATCCAGACTCCGCTGCCTGGATTCGACGAGCGCACGTTCAGGTCATATCTGGGCAGGGGCGGAATGGTCGTAGTTGTAGTGGTGGTCGTGGTCGTGGTTGTAGTCGTAGTGGTGGTCGTGGTCGTGGTGGTGGTCGTAGTCGTGGTATTGGTTGACGGTGGTCCGATTGGCGGGAGGACCGGCGGAAGGACGATAACGGGAGGCTCCCTGTCATCATCGTCCGTGACAGGAGGAGGGAAGTCAACTTCAGGGGTTATTGGAGGGGGCGGATTCTCGGTATAAGTGATTCCAGTTGGAGTATCATAGCCTGTCACAGATCGGTTTCCCGTGAAACTGACTTCTGTGCCGCCGGGTTCATCGGGATCTTCGCCTGGAGGACGTTCCTGGTCCGCCAGATGGGGGAAGAGCACCGCCTCGGGTATATCAGCAGGAGGAAGATCTTCTTCGAGAAGGAAGAATGTTACGAGCAAATGGATTCGTATCTTGAAGCCCTGCATATAAGTTGAGCCGACCCTCATCCCGACCGATTTAGCGGAGTAGTGGGGCGGCAGGAAGTAGCATGTGTTTACGGGGAGCGGCGGGTCTGACCAGGAACCGCCAGTGGTTGATATTTCTTTGCCGTTCGAATCTGAGGACCATTCAGCGGCATTTCCGCTGATGTCGTAAAGGCCATAGAAATTGACTGAAGGCGTGATCTTCTTGAAAAGCCCTATGTTATTGTCAGAAAAGAACCCAGTCGGCAATGTGCCCGCCGCTGTGCTGAAAGGCGTGTTGTCAAAGTTGGCAGAAGTTCCATCGCACTCGTCCGCGCCGAAAGCGTAGTCAGTATTCGTGAAAGAGTTCCATGCAGCGGCTTTGTAGAACTCATTGAAAGGGTTGGCCGTCAGCAGCGAGGTGTTGGTGCCAGTCATAGGGAGGCGAAATCCCTTCAGCTTGAGCCATTCGTATCTTTCAAACGCTGAGAAAGTTCCGTTGGCCCAGTTAGTGGCAGTTGTTGGGGCCCAGTCCGTAACGTTAGTTCCTTCAGAGTAGCAAAGTTCAGCCGTGCCTCGTCCTGCGTGCAGAGTCAGCCAGTTGCAGTATTTGAGCGCCCCGAACCAAGTGAGGCCCATGGCCGGGTGCTGGGCATAGAGAGGACGGTCGTCGGGCCCGCGGACATGATCGTATCTGTGGCCGGCAGGCCGGGCAGCGTCGTAGACGAATTTCGAGTTGGCTATAGAGAAGAGCTCGTCGCGTCCGACCTTCATGGCCGGATTGATCCAGATGTTTCCGTATTTATCGAAGTGCAGGTTCGCGCCGCGGGAATTCATCGCATTTGCCTGCGCGTCATTCAGGAAGTAGATGAGCTGCTCATTGGTGGTTTCGTACCTGGAGAGGAAGAAGTCATGCATGGGCCCGTTTGGCTGTCCGCCCGCAGGTATCCTGTTCATAGTTGTTCTGTTGAGCCGCTGGTGGGTCTCCCTGACTAACTCATCAGCCAGGACTGTAACATTGCCGTCACTGGTTGCCCTCGACTTGAGATGTCGCACCGTTTCCTGGCCAAAGTCCTTTTGGAGATATGCGACCGGCCGCGAAACATAAATCTGAACATTGTCTTTCCGGAACTGGAGTGAGCCGGAGTGCATGAGTGAGACGAGTGTTGATCCTTTGAAGAAGCATGATATCAGGTTGGGGTCTGCTCCGGGCTGAAGTGAAAAAATGTACTCCGTACTGTAGCTGTCGCCTATGCAGAGCATGTCGATGCCGGGGTAGACGCTGCGATAGATTCCCCGCAGCTTGGCGTCAGGGTTGTTTTGGAAAAAGTGGCTGGGGACCTCTTGCAGGTCCGCGGTATCACGCGTCGGAGACGCGGAGCTGCCCTTCAGGTACATTGTTACCGTTGTGTCCTGTGCGGTGGCCGCGGGAACCGACGCAAGGAACAGAAGCAGTGTCAAAGGGCGGAAAAATCTCACTGTCATGGATTCTTTTCTCCGCCGTCTCTCTTTTCTGGTGAGATCACAAAGATGGTGCTGTTTGGCTGCACCTTCGGTGTGTGCTTCACAGAGTTAAGCGGAGAAGTGTCGGTTGTGATGTCGCGAAGGTCCGCGGGGGAAATTGCTCTCATGGACCTGCCGAGTCCCTTGGTTACGCTTATTACGGTTCCCTGTTCGTTTATTACGTCAGATGATATCTCGACGCCTTTTTCGTCTTCTCCAGTCAGGATGTTCCGGATGAGCGCCCCGTCGTCCGAGGATGACACCACGACGGCCTCCTCGGAGTTCAGTCCCAGAACATATACCCGCTCCTCTTCCGGCTCAGCCCGGAAGGCGAGCTCACAGCCGCGGATTCCGATGGTCGCCATTCTCGTTTCAACTTTGAAGCGCTCGGGGTTCAGGGTAGTGATAAGGCCGGTGACTACTCGGCAGACTCCCTCGACCAGGCGCAAGCTGAAACTCGAGTCCTGTCTAGCCGACTTGTCGAAGAGATAGTCGGAAATCGTACAGCGGGTCTTTTCCCCAAGTGACAGCTGGGTATTGTCCACGAATACAATTATCAGCCGGGATTCCTTATCGGTCTCGAGGTTGTCGTCTTCAAAAATCCTGTCGTTTTGTGAAAGCTCGAACCGCGCACCTGACTCTTTGGTTCGGTAAGCTTTTCCCACCAGCTGCGCGACGTAGCCGGCGTGTTCGGGCAGCGGCTCGCTGACGGCCTCGGGCGTGGGCTTTTCCCGGCCAGACCGCGTCCGCGCTGCCGCGGCGCTCCGGGCGTCATTTCCCCTGGTTTCCGGCGTGTCCGCCACAGTTACATTTTCCTCATGCGTAAAGGATATGTCGTCCGGCTGCCTCGGCACAGCCGGTTCGAAGTCATCCTCCACGACCTTAGTGTCAAATATCCGGATGGTATACCAGGCGGACACGCCAAGAAGGGCCACTATGGCCAGGCTCAGCAGGGCAAATGTCAATCTTGCTTTCATAAATGCGAGTGTGATATACGATAATTATCCCATTCGGAAAGGGTTGTGTCAATTATGTAACCCTCAAGCGGTTTGGGATCGTCGGAGGAGAAAATGGGAAATATTCTTGGGAAAGTATTTACCGTAACCACGTTCGGGGAATCGCACGGGGGCGGTGTTGGCGCGGTCATCGACGGCTGTCCCGCGCAGCTTGAGCTTACGGAAGCCGATGTGCAGCCGCAGTTGGACCGGCGCCGGCCTGGCCAGAGCGCATTGACGACGGCCAGGAGCGAGGCGGACCAGGTCAGGATTATTTCCGGCACAGAGGGCGGCGTCACGCTGGGGACCCCAATTGCTATGATCATAGACAATAGGGATGCGCGCCCCGGTGATTACGAGCACCTGGCGAAGGTTCCTCGTCCCTCACACGCGGATTTTACGTATAAGAGCAAGTACGGGGTGCTGTCCGCCTCTGGCGGCGGACGCTCAAGCGCGCGTGAAACTGCCGCCCGGGTCATGGCCGGGGCCGTTGCAGAGAAGCTGCTTTCCGTGAGGCATGGCACTGAGATCGTGGCCTGGGTAAGCTCGGTGGGAGATGTAGACGCGCAGGACCTTACCCAGGAGAAGATTACCAGGGACATGGTGGATGTTAATGATGTCCGCTGTCCGGATGCTGATGCCGCGGCGAAAATGGAGGACGCGATTCTTCAGGTCAAAGGGGAGGGCGATTCCCTCGGAGGAGTTGTCACCTGTGTTTGCAGGAACATCCCAGTGGGCCTCGGAGAGCCCGTATTCGACAAGATCGACTCGCTCCTCGCCCGGGGCATGGTTTCGATACCGTCTGTAAAAGGCTTTGAGATAGGTTCCGGGTTTGGAGGGACGCGTATGCGCGGCTCGGAGCATAATGACATGTTTGTTATGAAGGACGGCCGCACCGGCACTGCAACGAACAGGAGCGGCGGCGTACAGGGCGGCATCACCAACGGAGAACCGATAGTTTTCAGGGTGGCGTTCAAGCCGGTAGCCACTATCAGGAAGGCCCAGAAGACCGTGGATGTCGAGGGGAATCCGGTTGTCCTTGAGCTCGAAAAAGGCAGGCACGACCCCTGCGTTCTGCCCAGGGCCGTGCCCGTGGTCGAGTCAATGGCCGCCGCAATACTCGCCGATCTTGACCTTCAGCATTCAGCCCGGAAGTAGGTGGCACCTTGCCTGGCTGTTTTGAGATAACTCACTCTGATTCAGATACTTCTGCGCGCAGGGGGGTTCTTCAAACGGCACATGGCCCCGTGGAAACGCCTGTGTTCATGCCGGTCGGTACGCAGGCGACCGTTAAAGCCATGACACCAGCTGAGCTCGTGGAGTTGGAAGTTCCGATAATTCTCTCCAACACATACCACCTCCTCAACAGGCCCGGCATTGAGATCATTGAGGCATGTGGTGGGCTTCACCGGTTCATGGGGTGGAGTGGCCCGATTCTGACTGATAGCGGCGGATTTCAGGTGTTCAGTCTCGCTAATCTGAGAAAGGTCCGCGATGACGGGGTGGAGTTTTCCTCGCACTTTGACGGAAGGCGGATCTTTCTCGGCCCGGTCGAGGCGATGGATTTTCAGAGGCGGCTGGGGTCGGATATAGCCATGGTGATCGACGAGTGCGTTCCGTATCCCTGTGACCATGATTCGGCTTGCGCAGCCGTAGACAAATCCCTATCATGGGCGGCTTTATGTCTGGAACAGGACCGTGCCGAGGGGCAGCTGGTCTTCGGGATTGTCCAGGGGAGTGACTATCCTGACCTGAGGGAAAGGTGTGCCAGAGAGCTCGTCGCTATGGATTTTGACGGATATGCCGTCGGCGGGGTGAGCGTGGGAGAGCCTGAAGACGTCCTTCTGAGGGGTGTGGACTCGAGTGTCCCCTTCCTTCCTGAGGGCAAGGCGCGCTATCTCATGGGAGTTGGCAAGATGTGGCAGATGGTCGAGGCCGTTGCCAGGGGGGTCGACATGTTCGACTGCGTCATGCCGACGAGGTTCGCGCGCAACGGCTCGGCGTTCACTCGGACGGGGCGGTATCCGGTAAAGGCCGGCGAGTATAAGATGGACGACAGTCCTGTTGAGGAAGGGTGCGGGTGCTATGCCTGCAGGCATTTCAGCAGGGCGTATATAAGACATTTACTGAATGTAAATGAGATACTTGGAGTAAGGCTGCTCAGTATTCATAACATTTACAGGTATATGCGGTTTATGGAGGAGATAAGGGACGCGATAAGCGCAGGGGAGTTCGGGAAACTGCGGGATGAATGGCGCGCTCGCCGTGAGGAATCTGGAGAGAACGATTACTAAGCCGCTGGAGCGGCATTAAGGAGAGTCATGGACATTAACTTTTTTATCACAGCGATGATGGGCGGTTCCCAGGGGCAGGGCGGCGGAATGGGCATGTTTGTCCCGATGATAATTATCTTCGCAATTTTCTATTTCATGCTGATCCGCCCACAGCAGAGGAAAGAGAAAGAGCGTCGCGAGATGATTGACAACGTGAAGACCGGCGAAAGGGTCATGTTCAGTGGCGGCATTCTCGGCACCATTACCAATACCAAAGAAAACACAGTCACAGTCAAGATCGCCGACGGCGTGAAGGTTGAAGTGGCACGCGGCGGGATCCAGAAGGTGCTGGACAAGGGCGAAAAAGTTTCTTTAGAGGATGATAAATAGCACATGCGCAGGTTTATCCTGTTGGGAGATCATAGATGAACGATACTAATGCATGGTGGAAATTCCTGGTTCTGGCGGGCCTGATAGCCCTCTCCATGGTCTTTGTTGTTCCGCCGAGCCAGAAAGTCAGGCGCGGCCTGGATATCCAGGGCGGAACGAGCTTCACGGTAAAAATCGATGAAGCGCGGGTCAGGGAAGAACTCACGGCAAAGTATCCGAACGACAAGCCGGAAGACATTGACAGCAAAGTTAAAGCGGTCCTCAGTGGATCGCAGGATCGCGCAATCGAAGTCATCCGGAACAGGATTGATAACCTTGGCATAGCGGAACCAATCATTTATCCGGGCAAGGACAATCGAATTGTCATCCAGCTTCCCGGTATTGACGAGCAGAAACGCCAGGAAGCCGAACAGAGCATTATGGCTGTGGCTTTCCTGGAGTTCCGGCTGGTCCACGAGGACAACGCTGCGCTCGTCACCCGACTTTTTGACGAAAGCCTCACGCCTGAGGGGTATGTCATGGTAAATGTCGGGACGAGGATGGGCTACAAGCCTGACCCGTCGTTCCCGGAATCGAAGAGGGACGCTGACTACATGAAGGCCCTTCGTCGGTTCAAGATTCCTGACGCTGGACACGAGTTCATGCTGCAGAAGGAAGTCGAGAACGGTGAGACGTACTACGTACCCTATTTCGTTAAGCGCCGCAGCGAGCTCAAGGGCGACCTGATTAAGAGCGCCAGGATCGATTATCGCCAGATGGGACAGCCGGTGGTCCTGATCTCATTTGACGCCAAGGGTTCACGGCGTTTCAAGCAGGTGACTACTGATAATTCGCCGGGCCCGGGCCAGGAGCCTTACAGGCAGCTGGCTATTGTGCTCGATGACACCCTGTACTCCGCTCCTTTCATCAACGAGCCGATACCTTCCGGCAAGGCGGAGATCAGCGGCCGCTTCACTCCAGCGGAAGCCATCCTGCTCTCGAACATCCTGAAGGCCGGTTCGCTTCCTGCGCCGGTAAAGGTCATAGAAACCCGCTCAGTCTCGCCAAGTCTCGGCACGGACTCGATCAACAGCGGTGTTAAGTCGGCCCTCTATGGCGCTGTAGGCGTTGTAATTTTCATGCTGCTCTATTACCGCGTCGCCGGCCTGGTGGCCAACGCCGCACTCATGCTGAACGTGCTTATCCTTCCCCTCGGAATGGTGGTAACGGCGGGCTTTCTGGGAATATTTTCAGGCGACGGTTCGGGGCAGACGGCGATCAAGCTTCCTGTCCTGACTCTGCCAGGTATTGCCGGCATTGTCCTTACTGTGGGTATGGCAGTTGACGCCAACGTGCTGATCTTTGAGCGTATACGCGAGGAACTCCAGAGCGGCAAGCGGGTCTGGGCTGCCGTGACAGCTGGTTTTGACAGGGCGTTTGTCACGATCCTTGACTCCAACCTGACGACGCTCCTGGCCGCAATCATTCTGTTCGTGCTGGGTTCGGGCCCTATCCGCGGTTTCGCGGTGACCCTGTGCGCGGGCATTCTTGTCAGCATGTATACAGCGCTCACTGTTACGAAGCTGTTCTTTGACATACTCATCAACAAGATGTCCGTAAAGAACATCAAGATGATGAAGCTCATCTCTGGTACGAACATAGACTTTCTCGGCAAGAGAGGGTTCGCCCTTGTTCTTTCGATAATTCTTATAGGCGGCAGCTGGGGCTACACGGTGCACAAGGCCAAGGGCGAGCCCGGGTCGGTCTTTGGTGTTGATTTCACCGGCGGTGCCGCTGTCACGTTTGGATTCGAAGAGAAGAAGTCGGTCGAGGATGTCAGGTCCGTGCTGGATGCGGCGGGCATCAAGGGCGCCCATATCCAGTACCAGGAGGAGCTCGACGGCTCCGATGAATTTCTTCACGTGAAGACCGGTGTGGAGGATATTGAAGGCAAGAGATCTGTTGAGGTGGTCAAGGCATCGATTACGTCCGCTTTCGCGGATCAGGGCTATGTAATGCGCCAGGAAGATGAGGTGGGCGCCCAGATAGGGAAAGAGCTGCAGACGAAAGCTCTCTGGGCCGTCGGCATAGCGCTGCTTGGAATGATCCTCTACATTACTCTCAGGTTTGAGCTCGGGTTCGCGGCGGGAGCGATTGCCGCGCTTGCTCACGACGTGCTGATTACCATAGGTATCTTCGCGGTCTGCGGCAGGCCCATCAGCCTGACGTTCGTAGCGGCCCTTCTCACTATTGTGGGTTATTCCATCAACGATACGATTGTTATCTTCGACCGTATCAGGGAAGACCTGAAGCTTGAGAGGTCGAAGTCCTTCAAGGAGATAAGCAACCTGAGTATCAACCAGACCCTGGGCAGGACAATTCTTACTACCTTCACAACGCTCATAACCGTTGTGATCCTGCTCGTGTTCGGCGGCGGCGCGATCAATGACTTTGCCCTGGCCCTGTTCATTGGCATTATCGCCGGTACATACTCGACTATCTTCATTGCGACGCCGACCGTTCTGGCCTGGTACAAGGGCAAGAAGCCCGTTTTTGCCACTAAGAGCTGACGCTGGGAATGACTTCCATAGAATGGCGCGAGCGCATGGCTGACGAGGCGCTAGTCGCGTCGGCAGTCGAAAAGTTTTCGTTGTCTGTGCCCATAGCGCGCGCGATCGTTGCGCGCGGCGTTGTCGGTGACGACATTGACTCGTATCTCTCGCCGGGCCTCAGGAATATCACTGACCCGTTCTCAATAGGCGGGATGGAGCAGGCCTGTGCTAGGCTCTGGCAGGCCGTGGAGAAGCGGGAAAAGATACTCATCTACGGCGATTACGACTGCGACGGGCTCACAGCGGTGACAGTCCTGTGCAGGTTCCTCAAAGGGGTCGGGCATGAGCGTGTCGAGATTTTCATCCCCGACCGACTTGATGACGGTTACGGGCTTATATCTGAATGTGTAACACGCTGCTTTGAGGAGCACTCGCCCGACCTGGTTGTCACCGTTGACTGCGGGGTCAACTCTATCGATGAAGTCGAGCTTATAAAGGAGCATGGAGCCGATGTAATCGTTACCGACCACCACGAACCCGCGGCCACGACGGCAAAGCCGACCGTTCTCGTGAACCCTAAAATTGATTCGCCGCCGGAACTCGCCGGACTCGCCGGGGTGGGGGTCGCCTTCATGCTCGCGTACGGGACGGTGAAGCTGAGCGGGCACCACAAGGAGGACGACGCGTTCGATGTCCGCGAGCTCCTCGGCTATGCCGCGCTTGGCACAGTCGCCGACATTGTGCCGCTGACCCATGACAACAGGATTATTGTCCGGGCCGGCCTGGACGTGCTGCGGCGTAAAGCGCCCGTTGGGTTGGCCGCGCTCATGGACATCGCCCGCGTGTCCCCGTCGGAGCTGGATGCGTACCATTTTGGATTTGTCATTGGCCCTCGAATCAACGCTGCCGGCCGGCTTGGGAACGCTGACCTGGGACTGCGGCTGCTCCTTACGGACGATCACGACGAAGCGCGCTTAATAGCCGAGGAGCTTGATGCGGCCAACAAGGAGCGCAAACGAATAGAAGACGACATACTCAAGCAGGCTGTTGCGGTCATAGAAGGCATGGGTCCGCTGCCCATGGGTATTGTTGTTGCCCGTGAAGGGTGGCATGCCGGTACGCTCGGTATCGTGGCGTCACGGCTTGTAGCGCGTTTTAACCGACCGGCCATCGTGATTGCCATGGACGCGGAAGGGCGGGGGAAAGGCTCCTGCCGCAGTGTCGAGCAGGTTAATCTCGCTGAGGTCCTGGCAGAGTGCGACGCTCTCCTGACAAGTCATGGCGGTCACGCGATGGCTGCGGGCGTCGGAGTCAACGCGGACAAACTTGATGAATTCGCGAAGCTGTTCGCCGAGAAGTGTGCGTCCCGCTGCGATGGCGAGGAGTTTCCGAAGGCGGTCGAGTTCGATGGCTGGGTGGACCCGGACGAGGTCGATCTCGACTTCTGCGCCTCGATAGAGAAACTCAAGCCTCTGGGCATGGGGAATCCGGCACCCGTGTGGGGCCTGAAAGGGGTCCCGTATTCATCAGTAAAGATCTTCAAGGACAGGCACCTCAGCTTCATGGTCAACGGCCGCCAGAAGGTGATCGGCTTCAACATGGCGGACAGGGAGCCGGACCTGCCCGAAGGCCCGGTGGATATTCTCTGCGAGGCAAAGGTTAACGAGTTTCGCGGGCGCAGGAGCGTCGACCTGGTGCTGCAGGACTTCAGGTCGAGTGTCTGATGGCTCGGTCCGTTCCGGCATCAAGTGCCAGCCTTCGCTTTACTCGATTCCCCATTCGCGTTTCAGGTCGTTGGTGATCTTGTTGCGCTCAGCTACCGTCAGTCCGTCGCCATCATTGCCTGTAAACGCGGGTCCCGAACCTCGTCGCTCAGGGCTTCTAAGCTTTCCCACAAAGCTTTTGACCGAGCTTATCTCAGCGCCGGCCATGCCGCAGCGCTTCATGACTTCGCCGTCGTCAGATACAACTATGGCTTCCTGGGGAGTCTTCATTTCTTCAACCAGCGATATGATCCGTGAGTCGGCAGTTTCGCCGGTCCTCGTGTAAACTATGTTAACTCCGCGGTATGAGTCGCGGCTGAAAGGGCTGGCATTTGAGTCGCCGTCAAAAACTACAATGAACTTCTCCGCGTCGTTCCTGACGGTCATCCACTCTGCGCAGTACGCGCAGAGCGCTTCGCGCCCGCGGGCAAGTTCGACCTCCATGATCTGCTGCCATTTGCGCACCCTGTGGATGGCGTTGTATCCGTCGATGATGTATGTGCGCCTGCTCATTTACTGATGATGCAGGATCGTGGAGGCGTCATGCAAGATGGAATAGTCTCTGTCTTGAACAGGGCGCAGAGTGTGGCAGAATGGGCTCATGCGGCTGTTCATTGCGATAGATCCTCCCCGGGAGATGCGGACGTGCCTGAACCTTCTTGCGAGGGGTCTGGCGGAAGACGTGCCCTGCGTGCGGCCTGTCACTGCTGAAAACCTGCATCTGACGCTCCATTTCCTGGGAGATGTGGCCGATGATGATGTATCGCTGGTGTCTGACGCCGTGGTGCGCGTTGCGGCCGAACACTCGCCATGCGCGGCGAAAGTGTGTTCCGTGGGCTCGTTTGGCAGGCGTGCTGCGCCCTCTATTCTTTGGGCTGGCGTTGAAGGCGTCGACGGCCTGCTGAGAATCCAGTCAAGCCTGGGGGGTGAGCTCAGGAAGGCCCAGGTAGCGTGTGACGACCGGAGCTTTATTCCGCATATTACAATTGCGCGTGTGCGCGCGGGCCGCCGCGTTCGCCGGCTGGCACCGCTCATCGACACGTACGCGGACATGGATTTCGGTATATTGCATATCGAAAGCATTGCCCTGGTGAAGAGCACGCTGACACCTGAGGGTGCTTCCTACGAGACTCTGCTCAAGCCTTCGCTAGGTGAGTGATGGCTGTCCTGTATTGTCGAGGACGCTTTGCCAGAACGCGCTGGCCGGATTTATCTTCTTTCGGGTCTCGACGGCCTTGGTCAGCGGTATGTGTACGAAATGTCCGTTCAGCTGTGACACGAGCATTGATGTTCTTCCCGCCATTGCCGCATGCACGGCATTCTCGCCGAGCTGGAAGCAGAATACGGAATCGTCCGCATCGGCTGGCGCGCTCCTGATAGTATAGCTGGGATCAATGTATTTGACCTTGGCGGGTACATTCTCTTTTGCGAGGCGTTCCATGATGGTCTGTTTGAGGAATGGACCAATGTCGCCAAATTTCCTGTTTCCCGAAGCGTCGACGCCGTCGCCGGGCACCAGGTCCTGTCCTGCCCCCTCCGCCACAACAATAACGGCGTGAGACTTGCGCGAAAGCCGCTCCTTCAGGAACGCGATGAGAGCATCGATAGTGAAGGGCACTTCGGGAACTATTACCAGGTTGACGTCGCTTGAAGCGAGGGAAGCGCTTGCGGCGACGAAGCCTGATTCCCTGCCCATTAGTTTAACAAGGCCTATGCCGTTGTTGATTGCTTTAGCTTCCATGTGGGCAGCATCTATAGGGGGCTGACTCATCGCGACTGCCGTCTCGAATCCGAAGGTGCGGTCAGTATAAGACAGGTCATTGTCTATTGTTTTGGGAATTCCTACCACCGAGATGGGAAGTCCGCGCCTGGCGACCTCTTGGGAAAGAGCAAGGGCACCGCGTTGAGTTCCGTCGCCGCCAACGGTGAACAGGATGTTGATGTTGTTCGCTGTAAGCCAGTCTACCATTTCGGCAGGGTCCTGGTCTCCGCGTGAAGTGCCGAGGATCGTCCCGCCGTGCTGATGGATGTCATCGACAATTTCCGGAGTGAGGTTAAGTGGCGCCTGCCCGCCCGCCTCGGTAAGGCCGGCGTATCCATACCTGGCGCCCAGAACGCGTGAAACGCCGTACCGGTACCACATGACCACGGCGATGGCCCGTATAACATCGTTCAGGCCCGGGCAGAGGCCGCCGCATGTTACGATCGCTGCGCTTGTCTCCTCTGGTTTAAAGAAGAGCCTGTTTCGTGGCCCCGCCTGTTCCAGAAGGGTCATGCCGGCCGGGCTGCCGTCGAACGGAAGCAAAGGGTCAAGAATAACGCCCTGCCTTTCATCGACGAACCATCCGGTTGACACCGGGGAATCAAAGCCGCATTCGCCCAGTCGATCTATCCTGAATTCATTACTCATCATGCCTCGCAGTATTGTCTTGATGGCAGGCGCCAGACTACTAAAATCCCAATTCTATTGCAACTGGTGACAAAACACATTTTTTAAAGCATTCAGGAGACGTGTAATGAGCGATAAAACTGTTCAGGCGATGTATGATGCTGCGCTGGGTTTCTACGGTGAACAGGGCATCGATGTGCCAGCCGCCCTTGATAAACTGAAGTCAATGCCGATATCGATGCATTGCTGGCAGGGCGATGACGTGGCCGGGTTCGAAGATGCCGGCTCGCTTGACGGCGGACTTGTTGCCACTGGCAACTATCCAGGAAAGGCCCGGAACGGCGATGAGCTGCGCGCCGACATGGACAAGGTGTTTTCGCTCGTGCCCGGCAAGCACCGGATTAACCTGCATGCGATCTACGCGGAGACGGACGGGAAGAAGGTCGACCGCGATGAACTCGGCGTAGAGCACTTCCAGAAGTGGATCGACTGGGGCAAAGAACGAGGCATAGGCTTTGATTTCAATCCGTCCTACTTTTCACATCCCAAAGCCGCATCGGGATTGACACTCACGCATCCTGACGAGGGCATCAGGAACTTCTGGGTGGAACACGGCAAGGCTTGCAGGAAGATCGGGGCCGGGATGGGTGAGGCGCTTGGAACGCCATGCGTGACGAACGTATGGATACCTGACGGCAGCAAGGATGAGGTAGCGGACCGGGTCGGGCCTCGCGAAAGGCTCACGAAATCACTGGATGCTATTTTCGAGGAGGAGATTGATAAGTCCCTAAACCTGGATTCGGTGGAGAGTAAGCTTTTCGGCATCGGCTCTGAGTGTTTTGTGGCCGGCTCTCACGAGTACTATATGGGCTACGCTGTCAGCCGCGGCAAGATGGTGTGCCTTGATACCGGCCATTTTCATCCGACAGAGAGCATCGTTGACAAGATTTCGTCCGTCCTGGGATTCATTGATGAAGTGCTTCTTCATGTCAGTCGAGGGGTCAGGTGGGACAGCGATCATGTTGTGACGCTTACCGATGACCTTAAGTCCATAGCGCGTGAAATCGTCTGGAACGGTTTCGAGAAGCGGACACATATCGGACTGGACTTTTTCGATGCCAGCATTAACCGGATCTCCGCCTGGACGGTAGGCATACGAAGTATGCAGAAGGCGCTGCTCGCGGCAATGCTTGAGCCGAAAGATGCGATCCGGGCCGCTGAGTCCGACGGCGACTTCAGCAGGAGGATGGCGATGATGGAAGACGCCAAGAGCGCGCCGTTCGGGGCAGTCTGGAACCAGTTCTGCGTTGAGAATGGTGTGCCGGCTGACGGCGAATGGTTTGCTGAAGTTCAACAATACGAGAAAGAAGTACTGTCAGGCCGCTGATTGGCCTGATGTGTAACGGCAGGGAAGGGCTCATCCCGCTCAAAGCAGGCGGCATGAAGCCGCCGCATCTTAATTAAGGAGAAAGAAATGCCTAAGAAGGACTTGAAGAAAGAGCTGTGTGACTGGGGCAAGAAGATTGCCGCGGCAGGTTTGGTGGCAGGAGCTGGCGGAAACATCAGCGTACGCGATGGCAGCATGATCTGGATGAAGCCGAGCGGCCTTACGCTGGACGAGATGAAGCCGTCAGATCTCTGCGGCATGCGCATCTCGGACGGGAAGCAGCTTAAAGGGAAGCGCAAGCCCACGACAGAGGTGAACATGCACCTGGGTATATACCAGGTAAGGGATGACTGCCAGGCAGTGTTTCACACGCACTCGCCATGGGCAGGCGGCGTCCTGAGCTCAGGTGTTGATTTCAAGCCTATGTTTCCCGAGTTCGTTGTCGACCTTGGCGAGCGGGCGACGGTGCCTTATATAACCGCCACGACCCAGAAGCTTGCCGACGCAGTGGCGAAAGCCGCAAAGAAGGCCGACACCATATTCCTGCGCAATCACGGTGTCGTGGCGCTCGGGACGGAGATGAAGCAGGCCTTCTTCAGGTCGCAGGTCGTTGAGGATGCTGCAAAGTCTCTGATTGCCGCGTGCATCGTCGGCAAACCTCGTTTCCTGTCTAAGAAGCAGCAGGAAGAACTTCTGAACCTTGGCGCGGTTAAGCACCGAATCAATGTGATGAAGGGGGCATGATCCTTAATCAAGACCTGCGAACGGAGCATCTGCGATGAGGTTGAATCTAAACACCGGCGGAGGGGGCGGGCCAATTACCCAGGTTGATGTCGATAGACTGCCGCTTGATTATGAGGAGAAAGCGGACAGGAAGACAGGAATCTTCCTGACTCTATTTTCCCTCGCCTGGGGCGGGATACCGACTGTAGCGCTGATCTTCATAATCCTGTCCGGCCAATTCGAGCCGGGCGCTCTGGCAATTCTGATCTTTACGGTCATAGGCGCGGGGCTCTTCGTGCTGGGGCTGACGATGCTTTTTAAGAAGAAGCGGATTCGCATAGACAGTGAGGGTGTCAGCGTAGACGAGAAAGGCCTGTTTGGCGCGAAGTCCTGGAGCGAGCCGCTCAGCAGGTATAAGGGGGTGGCGAGCAGGGAGGAATATCATTCGGGCGGCAAGAACAGCCCTTCCTACACGCTGTATATAGTTGAGTTGGCACACGATGAGAAAGATAAGGTGATAACTCTGTACAGCTCAAAAGCCCAGGATGGCCACCGCAGGATATGGGAGGACTATTGCAGGAAGCTGAATCTTAACGCGGTCGAAAAGGATGGTGACGGCTTCATAGAACGGGCAGTGGAAGACCTTGACAAGACGGTCGCTGAGCTGGTCAGGGAAGGCAAGATTGATGTGTCGTTTGATCCATCACAGAATGTTCCTCAAGAACTCGTGGTGCATCCGGAGGGCGATGAGCTGGTAATCACCATTACCAAAAAGAAATCCGCCGTGGGTTGTGTCATCAGTGCTCTTGTTGCCATGGGCATACCAGGTGCCTTTATTTACCTGGGGTTCCTGTCTAAAAAAGCGCCGCCCATGTTTGGAGTAGTTGGGGTCTTCTTTGTGCTGGTCATGATTGTTGTGGCCGTGTTCGGGATCATGATGAAAGAACGCATTCGTGTTTCACGGAACATGGTCTCGACCTGCTGGACTGGGCGGTGGGGCGATCTTTTTACCCGCAGTATCAACGGCTCAGAGCTGGAATCTGTGAAGGTCTACAGGAAAGACGGCACTGCGCAGGAGGCCGTGTGGCTGGTCAGTGACATGAACACCCTGGCTGTAGGCAGAGGTCTAAAGCGGGAAGCCCTCGAATGGCTGCGAAACTGTATTCTGAAGGTGATTACGAGCTGACGGTGAAGCACTGCGTCACGTAACCTGTCGTTCAAGCAGGTGGCGAACGCAGTTAGACAGTATGAGGACTGAATCGCCGGTCGCCCAGGTGTCCAGTATGGTCACCGAGCAGTTGTTAATCTCGATCAGAAGCCCCGTCCCGGGATCCTTGCCTCCGAACATGGGCAGCAGCGTCCTGATGCAGTTGCCGTGACACACCACGCAGATGGTTTCACCCGGTGAGTGACTGTGTCTTATCAGGTTTATGAAGCGGGTCAGGCCGTCCTTTTCCTCCCGGATCTGCTCCTGCACTTCCGGATCGTCCGGAGTGAGGTCCGCGAGAAAGTGGTAGTGGCTGACTTCCCTGATGTCGTCGGTTCTCGTCAGAGGTACGTTCCGGTGATAGACGTGGATGACGTTCGCAGTGGACTCCGCCCGCTCAAGGGTGCTGCAGTAGATGTGCGCAAAGTGCATGTCTGCCAGGCGTCGAGCCACTCTTTCTGCCTGACGGCGCCCAAGATCGGTAAGGAGAGGGCCGCGGGACGGGCTGTGAACTATCTGCCCCGCTTCACCATGCCGAATGAAGACAATTTTCACCGGCCGCTCCCGGCTGCTCGGTGATACAAAAGTGCTGCTTTTCGAGATTTCCATAATTACTGCCTCAATTTCGAGTGGAACAGATATGCGCAAACGTCGGAATTATCAAGACAAAACGCAGAGGTGTACGTGACTGGCCAATCGGGGCAAAGCATTTGCCGCAAAGCTTTTTCAAGTGTATGGGTGAGAGGTGGTGGCGAGGACCAGAATTGAACTGGTGACACGCGGATTTTCAGTCCGCTGCTCTACCAACTGAGCTACCCCGCCTCAAGAACAGGCGAGAAACCTAAGGCATTTGCGTGGAACGGTCAACAAGAAACGATAGAGGGCGGAAGATGTGTGACAAGCTGTTAGCACATAAGCTTATGTGTTGATATTTCTTCACACCTTGAAGGCTTATGTGAAGAGGGAAGCGGGCGGACGTGCAGGCCGAAATGGCGATGCCTGCCCCTGCAGGCCGTTCAGGCCCAAATCTCGCAGCAAACCCGTATCAAAGAAAAAGGGCTTCCATGAGTGAACTCGTGAAAGCCCTTCTATTAGTGGCGGGAGCGACGGGACTCGAACCCGCAACAACCAGATCGACAGTCTGGGACTCTAACCAATTGAGCTACGCCCCCCAAAGAAGAATACGCATATTATGTATATCTGCGCTCAGATCAAGTGAAAAAAGAGACTCTTTTCAGGCCTTGTCAGCTTCAGAAGAAAGGAAGCCATGGGCCTCCTTGAGCTGCTTTATAATAGGTATGTGCTGTGGACAGAGCTCTTCGCATTTGCCGCATTCTACGCAGGCTGATGCGATCCTGGGCTTTCCTTCCTCCTGGTTTCGCGTCCATCGGGCGTAATTGTTCCTTGCGCTGTTAGCCAGCCCGTACACACGGGCCTGATTGTAAATGCTGAAGACGCGCGGTATATCTACGTCATTGGGGCAGGGCATGCAGTACTTGCAGCCGGTGCAATAGAGATCAGCGGCCTTCTGCAGGCGTTCAAGCTGGTCATCGATTATCTGCTGCTCATCGCGGCTCAGGGTTACGTCATCCGCGCAAGTCTTTATGTTTTCTTCAACCTGCTCCATCGTGCTCATGCCTGACAGGGCTATATCCACATTTTCATTGCAGAGAACGAAGCGCATCGCGAGCTCCGGAATCCTCTCGATCCCCGGAATAATCTTTCCCAATACCTCGTTCTGCATGCCAAGCCGACCTCCGCCGACGGGCCCCATGACCACCACTCCCATTCCCTGCTCATGAGCATGAGCTATGCCGTCTTCCAGGGAGCGGTCCAGCATGTTGTACTGGAGCGTTATGGAGTCGTAGATTCCGGAGTCGATGATCTTGATGAGTCCTTCAAGATTGTCATGGAAGGAGGTGCATATGTGCTTTATCAGGCCCTGGTCCCTGGCTTTTGTGAGCCAGGCGAGTACCCTTGGCTTTACGGCTTCCTCAAGTTTGTCCGCGCTGACGCCATGGGTGTTGTAGATATCTATCGAGTCTATATCCAGCCGCTTAAGGCTGTCTTCAAGGTTCTGCCACCACTCCTTTTCATCTTCTCCGAAGTAATGGTTCTTGGTGGAGACGACAATCTTGTCCCGCCAGCCCTTCAGTGCCTCGCCGACAACACGCTGGCTGTCCCTGTTGCAGTAACCAACTGCGGTGTCTATATAGTTCACGCCGGCTTCAAATGCCGTATGGATCATGGGGATCGCCTTCTCGCGATCAATGGTCTTGTCGTCGTCATCGCCCACCATTGGGAGGCGCATGGCGCCGAATCCGAGGCGGGAGACCTTCAATCCTGTTCTGCCTAGTGTGGTATATTGCATGTGCCAATAATACCATACCGGTCAAGAATTGAGGACAGGATGACAGGATAGGGAGGGCAGAGTACAGATCCTGTTATCCGGTCAGCTGTCCCGTTCCCTCTCTTGACCTTGGAGGTGGTATATGGTCGTATTAAGGGCTTGTTATGAACGACTGTCTTACAGGCAGGTATCCGCAGGGCGGGGTCAGGGAGGTGCTGAAGATAGCGGCGCCCCTGCTGATCAGTATGGGGTCGCACGTTATGATGCAGTTCTGCGACCGCATGTTCCTGGCCTGGAGCAGTCCTGTCTACCTGCAGGCGGCCATGCCTGCAGGTTTACTGGGATTCACGCTTGCCTGCTGGTTTATGGAGCTTGCCGGCTATTCCAATACTTTTGTGGCCCAGTATTACGGTGCTGGCCAGCCTCAGCGCTGTGCACGCTCCACGGGGCAGGGGATCTTAATTGCTTTGGCGACATGGCTTCCGCTTCTGCTCCTTATTGGGCCTGGTACAGTGCTCCTGAGGCATAGCGGGCATCCGCCTGCCACAATAGATCAGGAGATAGTCTACTTCAGGGTGCTGATGCTGGGCAGCGTTGCCCTGCCGCTCAGCGCGGCGGCCTCATCATTCTTCATCGGGCGCGGCGATACGGTTACCACGATGTGGGTCCATGTGATCGCCAATATCGTAAATATTCTGCTCGATTACGCGATGATATTCGGCAGATGGGGCTTCCCTGAGATGGGAATTCGCGGGGCGGCGTGGGCCACTGTTGCAGCCAGCTTCATTTCCCCCGCCGTTCTTGTCTGCCTGTTCGTCTCAAGGAGGTACAATTCGCATTATGCTACGAGGAAGGCATTCAGGCCGGACTGGGATCTGATAAATAAGATCCTCAGGTATGGGATCCCTTCGGCGACCACGATGCTTCTCGATGTTTCAGCTTTTGCCGTGTTCGTTATGATAGCGGGTAGCATGGGAGAGAAGTCGCTCACGGCCAACAATGCGGCGTTCTCGATCAATCACATAGTATTCATGCCGCTAATGGGCTTCGGGATCGCTGCAGGGACTCTGGTTGGCAAGTACCAGGGGATGCGCAAGCCGGAATATGCTTACAGGTCAACACGCACGGCCTGGTGGATTGCGACTGCCTACATGCTGATCTTCGCCGTGTCATTCGTCCTTGTGCCCCGATTCTACCTTTCGTTTTTCTGTAAGTGGGGATCCGGTGCAATTGATCTGGAAGAGATATTGCCGCTGGGGCGGCAGTTTCTTCTCATGATGGCTATATGGGGGGTGTTCGATGCTTTCAATATTGTTCTTGCTGGTGCGCTGAAGGGGGCGGGGGACACGAAGTTCGTGATGTGGTATTCACTGGGCATGGCGTGGGGTCTGTGGGTCCCAATCCAGCTGGTCCTAGCGCGAGTGTTTCACTTTGGAATTCTTATTCACTGGGCATGGCTGTGTCTTTACATCGCCATACTCTCTTTTGGTTATGCCCTGCGTTTCTTCAAGGGCAGGTGGCGTGATATCGAGATGGTTGAGCGGCTTCCGCCCGAGGCGCCGCCCCTCTCAGGTATGCCTGCGGACGATTCTCCGCTGCCCTGATCAGGCTTCAGTTGCCTTTTCAGTCTTGCCGTCGAGCCCGGTCAGGAAGGACCTGGCATTGAGGCCGAGGGTCCTCGTGCGATACCCGCCTTCCTGCACGACCAGGACGGGGAGCTGCAGACCCCTTATGATAGTACCGTTTTGGAAGAAGTCATCGGCAACAAGGGTCCATGTTCCAGTAGGATCGGCCTTGGCCGTGTCCAGGCCAAAAGCCAGCACGAGGAACGCCGGATCGAACCGCTTTATCGCTCCGAGAGCCTTTTTCAGGGCCTCCCTATAGCGCTCAGGCGTGATGGACTCGGGCAGTGGGATGTTCAGGTTGAACCCGCTTCCCGGTCCTTCGCCTTTCTCGTCAGCGAACCCGGCAAAATGCGGGTAGGCCAGCCGCGGAGTGCCATGGATCGACGCGGTAAATACGTCGGATCTCCTATAAAATATGTCCTGCGTACCGTTGCCATGGTGAAAGTCTATGTCGAGCACTGCCACTTTCCCGTATCGGCTGAGGTACTGGGCGGCCACGGCTGTAGAGTTCAGGTAGCAGAAACCGC
>JBFIFS010000022.1:0-27191 GCA_041602695.1 Kiritimatiellia bacterium | reverse complement strand
GCTACACCCTTAAGCCCGCGCTGCTCGCAGGCAGCAAGGAAACGCGGAACACCTTCCACGGTGTCATGGTCAGTCAGCGCTGCCCCAGTGAGGCCTGCCTCCGCGCACATGTCCACGAGTTCCTCAGGCGTGAAACTTCCGTCGGAGAAGGTCGAATGAGTATGAAGGTCTATCATACCCTATTCCCAGTACGCCGCGGAGCTCTCGGGCGTTTCATGCACCTGCACTCGTGTCACGCTGCAGGGCATTCCTGAGAGCTCTTCCTTCATGCGGCGGTGTATAAACATGGCGATGTTCTCAGAACTAGGGTTGATCCCGTCAAACTGAGGGGCCTCATTCAGGTCCTTGTGGTCAAGCTCCCCCATGACAACTGCCAGCTTCTTTTTAAGCACCCGGAAATCGACGATGATACCCATGCCATCGAGCTCATCCCCCCGCACAAACACCTCAACGCCCCAGTTGTGACCGTGATGGCCAGAGCAGCTGCCGGAATATCCCTCGAGGTGATGGGCCCCGCTGAAATGACTTTTGACTGAAAGTTCGAACATTAGTCTCTCCATTTACTGAACATCATAAACACCATCCAGGGCGCCGGCCTCAACTTCGCCTAGATAAGCCGCTATCGCGGAATCGTAATCCGCTGTATGTGCAAAAGCCTTCTTTGCAAGCCCAAATCGCGTCGCAAGCGAAACCGTACCGCCGCTCCCCTTCATCTCTTCCAAGACACTTGCGTAATCAGAAGGGTCTGTCACGGATGCAACGCGGAGGAAATTCTTCGCTGATGCCCGGACCATACAGGGCCCGCCTATGTCGATGTTTGAACGGGCATGCTCCACAGTGCAGTCTGCCTTCGCAACTGTCTCCTTGAACGGATAGAGGTTCACAAGGACCATGTCTATTGGCACACCCTCAACACGCTTAAGGTCTTCTACGTGCGCGTCATTGTAAGTTTCGCTGAGAAGGCCCAGATATATCTTGAAGTCGAGAGTCTTGACGAGCCCGCCCTGCATCTCAGGCTGCCCCGTGTAATCGGACACCTGGACAAGATTCTTTGCTGCGCTCTCTTCACCAAGCAGCGACTTGATGGCGCTGTAGGTGCCTCCAGTCGAATAGATCTTTACCGCCGGATTCACCTCGACGAGACCGGGAACCAGTGAATCAAGGCCCGTCTTGTCAGAAACACTGGCCAGCACATGATTGATCTTCACACTTCCGTCAATCTTCTCAACAATGTTCACAGCCATTCCTAAACCTCCCTAAGTTAGAAATTCAAAAGAGCAATCTTACGCCTCAAGGGGCGCAATTCAAACTTTCTTTTTGAACCCTGCACCAGTAAGCTTCATTCGATCTGGAGGGAAAAAGCATGTTAATATTGGCGGTAGAGCAGTCCACACGCCACAGCTCGGCTGTTGTCAGCAGTGATTCCGAGGTAATTACGAGCGTCACGTGGGAAGAATCCCGGCTGCGGAGCCAGCAGCTTTTCGGCAGAATTGAAAAGGCGCTGAGCGCAGCTGGCAGGGATCTCGGCCAGGTCGATCTCTTCGCCGCAGGCGTGGGCCCCGGCGCGTTCAACGCGCTTCGCATGTGCCTTTCAACAATAAAGGCGTTTGCCCTTCCTGACTCCAAGCCCGTCTACGCCGTAAGCAGCGCCCAGGCGCTAGCCCTCCAGCTGTCTGTGGAAACCGGCAAAACCACAGTTTCAATAGTTGGTGACGCACGGCGCGGCCACCTTTGGGTGGCCTCATCCACGATCACCGCAGCCCCGCTGCCCGACTCATATGTGCTCCACATCTGCACACCCGACGAGCTGCCCGGACAGGTGGCAGGCTCCGAACTTATCGCCTCCCCCGATTTCGAACGGATACCCGATGTTCTCGGATCAATTCCCGGCTCCAGCGAGCGGCTCTACCGGAGCCCGGTCAGTCCTGACGCCCGTTTTATTGCCGAGACAGCCTTTGCGGCGACAGAGGCCGGCATCGTGAGCCCGCCCCTAACTCCAATCTACATCCATCCTCCCGTATAGAGCTACGCACCTTGCGTCCTCAGCCGCTTTTGTCTATGATTCGTCCAATGAAATTCAAAGCGAATACAGGCGAATATTCCCTGCTCGACAGCGGAGACGGACGCAAGCTGGAACGGTTCGGGAAGTTCATTTTCTCACGACCCTGCGCTGCCGCAGTATGGAAGCCGTCTTTGCCTCCAGGCCGCTGGGAACAGGCAGACGCTATCTTCGATAGAGACGGGGGCAACTCCTGGCAGTTCAACACGGAAATCCCAACATCATGGAACATCACTGTATCCGGAATAACTTTCAAACTTTCCACGACAGACTTTGGACACGTCGGACTGTTCCCCGAGCAGGCCGGTACCTGGGGATGGCTGAACAGTGCGCTTCGCGTTAGAAATGCCGCGCCCCTCTCTGTCCTGAACCTGTTCGCATACTCCGGGGGAGCTACTCTCGCCGCCGCGAAAGGCGGCGCGAAGGTTTGTCATCTGGATGCCTCCCGGGGAATGACGCAGCGAGCAAGGGAGAACGCCGACATCAACGGACTGAATGACGCCCCTATCCGCTGGATCGTCGATGACGTTATTAAGTTCATGGATCGCGAGGTCCGGCGCGGCAACAGCTACGATGCCATCATCCTCGATCCACCCTCATTCGGGCGCGGCAAATCAAAGGAAGTCTTCAAAATAGAGCGCGACATTATGGGCCTTATGGGTAAATGCAGGAAACTCCTTTCCCGCAATGCCAGGTTTCTCTTTCTCAGCTGCCATACTCCGGCTTTTACACCTTCAGTTCTGGAGAACATCCTTGCGCAATCGCTTCCTCAAAAGGCCGCCAGCATCTCGGCAGGTGAGCTGTATCTCTCAGGCAGGCCCCCGGCACTTCCTGTCCCGAGCGGGACATACGCCCTCTGGCAGGCAAAAGGAGCAGGCAGGCAATGAGACGCCCGATTTCATGGACTGCCCGCGTTGAGGACCGTGTGAAACGAGAAGTGCGGGTATCGTTTTCCGGAGGAAAACTCAAATGGCAGTTCAAACGCTCCGACCAGGAACAATGGGACTATGACTCCGAGCCCAGTGCCAGCGACTGGAAAGACCTCCTCGCTCACGCTGAGGCGCGCTACCGGAGAAACCGAATACCCCACAAGGTGGTCGAGCTGATAAGAAAGAATATGCCCACAGCCTAAGAATTCGCGGCTGAAGCATCACCGTCCGCATCGCCACGGTCCAATGCCACGGGATCGCCCGAAAAGAACTCTAGGTGACGCATGAGGTCATCCGCATCGAATGGCTTGATAAGATACCCTGAAACACCGAGATCGAACATGCTCTTGATAACGTCTTTATTGACATAAGCCGTAATAAGGAGAATTCGTGTCTTGCGCTCCACCTTGGCATTTCTCAGAAACCAGCTTCCGTCATGACCCGGCATCTTGTAATCCAACAGTATGAATTCAAAGGAATTGGGATCCGCTGCTATCCCCTTCTCTGCCGAGTTGACACAAACAACCTCGTGCCCGTAAGAGCACAGAAGCTCCTTCAGCGCACCAAGCATGCCAACATCATCATCGATTACCAAGATCCTCATTAATGCACCCCTCAGACGGGAAGAGTCTAGACAAAAAAGGCCACTCCGACAAGACTATTTCTCCGGCCCCTCTTTTTTGCTTGCGAATCCCACGTTATCAGATACCTATACGTAATGTTCGAACTAAAACCATACCTTGTGGAAAGATCGCAACTCATTGAGCGGGAACTCGATAGCGCCCTTCGCTCAGCTGACGTTAAACCGGCTCTCCTGCACGACGCCATGCGCTACAGTATCTTCACTGGGGGTAAGCGTCTCAGGCCAATACTTTGTCTCGCTTCTTGCGAAATGACAGGGGGCGCACTGGACGATGCAATGCCGGCGGCGCTTGCCGTTGAGATTTACCACACATACACCCTTGTCCATGACGATCTACCCTGCATGGATGATGACGACTTTCGTCGAGGAAAACCAACGGTGCACAGGAAATACGACGAAGTGACAGCCGTTCTGGCCGGTGACGCCCTGCAGGCGATGTGCTTCGAGGTCCTCTCCACAGCCCACCCAAAGCCTCCCTATTCGATGAGTGATATGCTCAAGGAAATGGCCGAGGCAGCCGGCTCCGTTGGCGTCGTAGGCGGTCAGGTTGAGGACATAGCCTGCACTGGCAAGTCGATCACTGCGAACGAGCTGGATTTCATTCATCGCACTAAGACCGCGCGGCTCTTTATAGCATCTATGCGCCTGGGAGCTATTTCGGGAGGCGCAAGCCCGGAGGATTATGACCTTGCCGGATCTTACGGCGAACATCTCGGCATGGCCTTCCAGCTCGCCGACGATATTCTGGACGGAATACAGGATGCAAGCGACCCGTCAAAGCTGCAGGGCGACGGGAACCTTTCCTGCCTGACTATCATGGGCCTGGATGAGGCCACGGAGGCCATGAAGGACCACCTCACCGCTGCCCAGGAGGCCGCAAAACATTTTCCAGAAACGCTGGCTGCGCCCTTAATCGAAATCGCACGGTACATAGATCACAGGGTAGCTATGGGCAAGGACGTACCCGATGAGCCGGCAAATTCCTGAAAAAATTATTTGACCTCTCATTTCATTTGGGTAAAAGGTTGCCTCGCTAGCAAACAGACAGAAATCACTGCTGCAAGAATGAGGAAGCAAGCATGACCGATATCAGCGACCTACTGTTCACGCATAATCATGAATGGATACGAGTAAAGGACGGCAAGACGGCTACAGTCGGCGTGAGCGATTTTGTCAACACGCTCCTGTCAGAGGTAACTCACATTGACCTGCCCGAGCCTGATGAGCAGGTCTATGAAGAAGGTGAAGAACTGGGTGTTGTCGAGTCGCTCAAGAGCTCCCTTCCTTTCCATTGTCCGGTCTCCGGCGCTATCACCGCATCAAACAACTCCCTCTTGAGCACCCCGGAGCAGATCAACGAGGACCCTTACGGCGACGGCTGGATCTTCGAGATGACACTCAGTGATCCCTCCGAACTCGCCAACCTGCTCAACGCGGACGAGTACGAAAATCACCTTCCTGAAGACGAGGAGGACTAGGAAACGGCAATGCCTCTTCCGGTCATACTGCCCACTGCCGCAGTAGTCTCCTATCTAATCGGGGCAATTCCGTTCTCCCTCATCATCGCACGAATTCACGGTGTAGATGTAAGGAAGGTAGGCAGCGGAAATGTCGGCGCCACCAACGTTCTGCGGTCCGTTGGAAAATCAGCTGGAATCACGGCCCTTCTTCTAGACATGCTTAAGGGATTCCTTCCGACCTTTTTCTTTCCGGTTCTATGCATGTCTTTCTCAGATACTGCCCCCGAGACGGGCCTGAAAATAATCTGCGCTGTTTCTTCAATATGCGGGCATGTATGGCCCGTATATCTGAAGTTCAAGGGAGGCAAAGGAATTGCCACCAGCGCAGGCGCACTGATTGCACTGGCACCCGCCGCTGTGCTTTCGGGGCTGATAGTCTGGGTGGTGGTGGTCTCCCTCACCCGGTATGTTTCACTCGCATCAATTCTGGCCGCAACGGCAATCCCCATTCTCGGGTGGTACCTCTATCATCCGGAAGGTCCAGTCCTGCCCGCGACGCTGACGGCAATAGGCATTCTGGCCGTGGCACGCCATCACTCCAACATACGGCGCCTCATACAGGGAAAAGAAAGCCGCATCTCTTTCAGCAAAAAAGAACCTAAAGTAAAAGAGATGGATGAGTGATTCTGCCCGTATCGCAGTAATTGGTGACGGCGGCTGGGGCACAGCACTTGCACTCGTTGCAGCACGAAATGGTCACGAGTGTCTTGTCTGGAGCCCTTTCCAGGAGAACATCGATGCCTTTACCGCAGCAGCTGAAAACACGACATTTTTGCCAGGCGTAACTCTCCCCAATTCCATTACCTGGACAAATACTCCGGGGGACCTCGCCGACCGCGACCTTACAATAATAGCCGTACCCTCACAGTTTTACCGGGAAGTACTGCTCCGTTTCAGGGGAGTCATAAGCAAAACCTCCAGTGTCGTCAGCGTGTCCAAGGGCCTTGAGAGAGACACTCACAAACGCCTTACACAGATAGCGGAAGAAGTCCTTGATCTTGAGCGGGTGGCCGTTCTGTCCGGCCCCAGCCATGCGGAGGAAGTGGCTCGGGGAATACCTACAGCCGTTACAACCGCCTGTGAAGACGCGAGCATAGCGTCCCGCGTCCAGTCACTTATGTCGGACCCATATTTCCGTATCTACACATCTGAAGACAAGGCCGGCGTCGAACTCGGCGGAGCACTCAAGAATGTAATCGCCGTAGCCGTAGGCGTCAGCGACGGCATGGGCTTTGGCGACAATACACGTGCCGCGCTCATTACCCGCGGACTTGCCGAGATTGCGCGCCTCGGCGTGGCCATGGGCGCTGATCCCCGCACATTTTCCGGCCTCAGCGGCATGGGAGACCTGATAGTCACCTGCACGAGCCAGCACAGCCGCAATCGGGCCGTCGGCGAGCGCATCGGACGTGGAGAAAGCATCGATGACATTCTGGCCAGCAGCAAAAAAGTGGCCGAGGGAATCTGGAACTCCGTGTCTGCGCAACAGTCGGCCAGGGAGCACAACATCGATGTCCCAATCACGGACGAGGTGTGCGCGATGGTTTGCGAAGGCAAATCCCCCACGGAATCGGTCGAATCACTGCTGAGCCGCGATATGCGGGCCGAGTAGCCCCCCTAGGCCTTTGCCGCCGCCGCTCCAGACTGCTTCTTTCGTCGCTGCAGGACCAACTGCAGAAGAGCTATCAGCTGGCTTGTAGTCCAGTAGAGCACAAGCGCGGACGGCATGGGGTAAAAAAGAAACAGGAACATGACCGGCATAAACATCATCATCTTCTGCTGCTGAGGATCTCCCGCGGTCGGAGTCATCTTCTGCTGGAAAAGTGTAAGCACAGTCATTACCAGCGGCAGAATGTTAAGCGGGATGGGAAGAACATTTGCCAACAGCCCTTCCTGCTCACTCAGGTCCCTGATCCATAGGAACTCAGCAAACCTCAGCTCAACAGCGCTGCGCAATACAGTGAAGAGAGCGAAAAAGACAGGGATCTGGATAAACATCGGAAGGCAACCGGCCATTGGGTTAACCTTGTGTTCCTTGTAGAGCGCCATAGTCGCCTGGTTCAGCTTGTTTGGATTATCCTTATACTTCGCCTGGATCTTCTTGATTTCCGGCTGAATGGCCTGCATGCGCTTCATGCTTTCGGTGCTCTTGTGTGTAATCGGCCAGAAAATCAGCCTGACAATCATCGTCAGGAGGATTATGGCTACGCCATAATTCCTGAATACCGCATGTATCGCATTGAGGGTGGTAAGCAGAATTCGGCTCAGGGGCGACCAGAATCCAAACTGCATTATATCACCATACGAGTCCCCCAGCTTCTTCAGCTCCTTGTATTTCTTTGGCCCGATATAGCACGTATAGTTCCTCACATAGCTTGCCGCCTCAGGAATAACCGCGTCCTCAAAGAGCATCTGCGCAGACACCTCTTCCACCTCCGCGCGCTGAGACCAGGAACGCGAATCCTCGGGTGTTTCCTTTTCCCCTATAAGCCTGCGGACACTCATCTTGAGGCCCGACGCACCCTCCTCCGGAGTCAGGACAGAGAGGAAGAACTTGTTCTTCACCGCCACCCACTGGGTCTTTTCTTTGAGGTCGAGCTCGACTGCGGCAGGCAGCATAGCGGTCAACTTGGGCTTGAACATTCCGCATCCGCCCTGCCGCCCCTCAGGCTGAAGCCTCTCTTCCAGCCTCATCTTAGCAGCACCCTCTCCATCAAGGGCCTCACTCTTCGTCTTGCTCCAATGCGTTACGTCAATGTCATCACCGAAAGGGGCCGAATCCAGACTGATATAGGTCATCCCCCTGACAGACGACTTGCTTTTGACCTTAGTCATACTGCCCGCTTCAACCGAGTGGGCCGGCACTATCCTGGAAGCCCCATCAGATGCGATGAATTCATCCCTCACGCTCAGCGCATAGGAATCGCCAACGCTTATCGAACGCCTGAGCGTCACGTCATGCCTCTTGCTCTCCATGACAACATTGGAATCTGTACTGGAAATCACAGAGAAATCGGCCTTCGTGCTCCATGCATCGACCCCCGTAACCGAGAGCACGGGCGCCGCTGCAAAATCAAGTGTCACCGGCTGGCTGTCTTTTTCGACAGACTCCCTGTATTCGAGAAGGCTTACTTCTTTGATACAGGCACCCCACGAGGATACAGTAACTTCGACATTGCTGTTAGAAACGGAAACAAGAACCTCTTCCTCTTCATGCTTCATCTCCACCAAAGCCGGAGCCGGCACTGGATCCTGGAGTACTGGCGGGGCAAGCTGCTCCGGGGCGGGAACGGCCGCATTGGTTGGCGAGGTCGCGCCCGGCCCTGAAGGTGATCCTCCCTGCTCCTGCTGGGGATCTGCTGGGGGCGCAACGGGCACTGTAGGCGCCTTCTGCGACTGAGAAAACATCCACGCCATAAGAACTGCTATAAGCAGTCCAACAATCACTTTATCTTGCTTATTCATATCACTTACGCTGGATCATATCCCCCAGGATGGAAGGGATGACACCTGCAAATCCTCCATACACCTTTTGCAGCCCCCTTGAGAAAGCCGTACTTCCCAAGCGCGTCAACGAAATACGCTGAGCACGATGGGTGGAACCTGCACCTGTTTCCTAACACTTTCGACAATGTCATCTGATAGCACCTTATCAGGGCCACAAGCAGCCTCGCAGGGATCATGCCGAGAAACCTTAACACTCTTTTCGTCGACTCGCGCAAATTCATTTCAGCCTCTGCACTGCCTTCAATAGATCGTCCTGCACTTGCTGGCACTTGGTCCCTGCTATACGCCTCCTGGCAATTAGCACATAATCGTACCCCTCAGAGAAAAGCCCCCTGCTGTTCCTGCCGGCCTCCCTCAGAAGTCGCTTAGCCCTGTTCCTGTCATGCGCCTTGCCGATTGCTCGCTTCGAGGCAACGACCCCCATCCTTGCAGGGCCCGGCTCGGGCCTTCTAAGGCGCCATACAACCAAGAACTTGCCAGCAACCGATTCGCCGGCCGCGTAGACCCTGGCAAAGTCAGCCGAACGCGTAAGCCGCTGAACCTTCGGTAAAGGGCTCTTGCGTGCGATAGTCATAGGTTAACAGGAGACTCTGGGTAACAAAGGACTACTCAGAAAGTTTCTTGCGGCCCTTTTGCCTGCGCCTTTTGATAACATTCCTGCCGCCAGCAGTCGCCATGCGGGCACGAAAGCCACATCTGCGCTTTCTCTTCGTCTTAGACGGCTGATAAGTGCGCTTCATAAAATCTCTCCAATTACGTCACAAAGCGGGCGACATTAGGCATTTTCAGCTCATTTGTCAAGTAAGCATCGTAAGAAAGATGCAGCTACACACCCGGCCTACTAAGCACTGCCTCACTTATAGATCTACCGTCCACAAGTACAGGCGCGTTGCGCGGACGCCAAGTCCTGCGCTTGGCAGTGGCTATTATCTTGAAGCCCCGGCCCACGAAGAGAAGTATGTCCAGCTGATAGGCAATCTTATAGAAAACGCCGCCCACAGCTAGAACACGTCTCAGAGCTTTGCGCGGATCGTCCTTTTCCTTAGCCTTTTCGCGCAAAGCATTCATTATTGTGTCAGTTACTTCCACGAGAACCTTCCCAAAAGATCGCATCTGATGAACGTCGAAACCATGCTTCAGGATATTGAAGAGATGCGACTCAGTGTAGCCGGGCCGCAGCCACCCCCTGTCTTCGGGGGCAAAGTTCAGAAGCTTCCTCAGGGGGTTCACGATCGTCCATGACTTCCGATTCGGCACGACGATGACAATCCTGCCGTCCGGCTGCAAAATGCGATGACATTCCTCCACAAAAAGATCGTCCTCTTGGATTCGCTCCATGAAGTCATGTACGACAACGACGTCAAAGGCCTTCTTCTTGAAAGAAAACTTGTCCCCGGCTATCACATCAACGCCGCCTCCAACAATCTCCTTAACAGCCGCCGCAGTCTGTTCATCACGGACGGCAGTGTGCCACTTTCCCCCGAGCTTCCGGAGATGGTAGGACATCATGCCGTTGGTTGCCCCGACTTCGAGACAGGCCTTGTCACTTACCTGACCGATGGCCTTGCCGATCTCATGGAGAGTGATCTGCATGGGAAGGCAGTTCTTGAAGATGTGAACATGGGTCTTCGCAAGTTTCGCTATGTCGCTCTGATCTTCCATATTTAGGCAGAAGTATACTTATCCAGACATCCACGGTCAAGCAGGCTAAAGATAGATATCAAAGAAGGCTTTGTCCCCTTCCATCATGCAGATATTGGAGATCTCGTCACAAGTCACCCAGCGCCACTCAGAATGTGCGTCCAGCTTAGATGGTTCGCCGGCAGCGGTGGCTCGAACAAACACGAGATCAACCCTTCGTCGCTGCTGCGGCACGCTTAAAGAGGCTATTCGCTCTTCCGCAGATACCTGCATCCCCATCTCTTCCATGATTTCGCGGACCAACGCTGCCTGTGCGGACTCACCTTCACGGAGCTTTCCGCCGGGAAACTCCCATTTCCCCAGGTCAGCCGGATCTTTCCGACGCGCAACCAGCAGCCTTCCTCCCGATTCAATCAGGCCCGCAGCGACCGAGACGCTTGGCTCACACCTTCTCTTGCGAAAGACGAACCGACCGCCGTCCCGGTCCTCAATGTCCATTCCGTACCGATCCGCAATCCAATCAACAGTGGCATCCCGCAGGAACACAACATGGGAAGGATCGTTAGCGTAGTACCAGCGCTCATAATCAATGCCGTCTTCTATCAGCGAAGTCTTGACCCCAAGAACACCACCATCGCGAAGCATGTTGAGCAGCTTGATGAGCTCGACGGCGGGGCAGTGAAAATGCTCAAACACCTCACAACATGTAATGAAATCGTAATTCCGGCGCAAGAGCTCCCTGTCATCAGCGAAGAAAGGGTCATAGCTGCAGCAGGTGACGCCCCTCCTCTCCAGCTCCGCCGCCATCACAGGAACGGTGCCGCACCCGAAGTCCATACCGTTGGCGCCCTGATCTACCTTTTTCAGGACCCGGTCACCTATATCCATAAGGTGCTTAACATAACCGCCGTCATTAGGATCGTTATTGTGCTGCAGGTAGCGCTCACGCTCCTCATCTTGGGACGGAAAATGCGCTGGGTCCATAAACACCAATTCACACTCGGCGCACGAATAGTACCGCACTTCTTTTTTGGAAAAGAGAACCGCATGCACATTCTGCGCGCAAAGCGGGCATTTAACAGCGCCAACGACCATGCACCTCCCCCTATCAGTAGTAAAGACCGTAGCAAAACATGAGCAGCCCCGTCAGGAGTTCCGGTGGAAGGCACGCGCTGAACACTGGTTACTGACAACTGATCACTGATTCAGCATGGCACTCCCGACAGGGATCGAACCTGTGACCTACAGATTAGAAATCTGTTGCTCTATCCAACTGAGCTACGGGAGTAGCAAAAAGCTGAGCGCGCGAATCTACAAAAGATACGGCGGCAAGCGCAAGAAATATCATTCTCAGAAAACAACGCGGCAGTCCGGCAGAGCGTCCTTTATCCGCTGCTGTTCCTCGGGAGGCAACGGGTTCCCGTCAAGGCGCAACCAGACAAGACTCTTCATCCGCGCCAAATCCTCGGGCATCCTGGATATCCCGTTGCGCTCCAGGCTCAAGCGCTCCAGGGCCTCCATGCCGCAAATCCAGTCAGGTAAACTTGAGAGCTTGTTGTCGCTCAAGGACAAATCAGTAAGCTCCTTCAGTCCAGCAAGGCCGTCAGGCAGCGCCGTGATGGCGTTTTGCGAGAGATAGAGGCGCTTCAAGCCGACGACCTGCCCCAGCTCGCCCGGGACGCCTGCCAGCCTGTTCGCGTTCAACCTCAACCACTGCAGCCCGCCCATCCTTCCTACTTCAGGAGGAATCGCTGCAAGCTGGTTCCGGTCGAGATTCACGTACTTAAGCTCCGTAAGCTCGCACAGGCCCACGGGAAAAGAGGACAGCGAATTCCCGTCCAGGTAGAGCGTTCTCAATGTCTTAAGGGAAGAAATTTCCAGCGGCAGGCTTGTCACACGCGCCTCGCCCATATCGAGCCATTGAAGACCTGCGCATGCGGAAAGACCAGCCGGAACATCTCCCAGATTACAGTACCGCAACTGCAGCTTCACAAGTCCAGGAAACTGGTCGAGCCCGGACGGAAACGGCGCTCCGCCAGAAAGGCTGATAAACTGGACCGCCTCCTTCTCTGTGAGCGCATCCTGAATGTTTGTGTAGCGCTTCAGTCGTTCCGGTTCACCCCACGGAAAGCAGCCCTGCACGAAAAGAGCCAATACTGCCAGCAATGCAGCCAATCTTATTCCCATTTTATCCCCCAAATGTCCGCTCATATACCTTTGCACACCAGAAATATAAGCTTGCGCGCCCTATAAATCAATTTTAACATACCGCGCATGAAAAAAATCTCTATTGCTCTATTGGTAACGGTTCTCACATTTGTTTCTTTTGGAACCCTTAATGACGCGCAGGCCCTCCCCATGGGTGCGGCACAGCACTCGGGAAACTATTTCCTCGGGGATCAGGAGCTCGGCCGCTTCTCGGTCGGCGCATACTATCTCGATCGCGACAGGGACATTGCAACTCTTGGCAGGCTGACTTCAATGCAGAACACCAAGAACATGGCCTACGTAGGCTATGAGTTTATCTACGGCCTCTCCGGATTTATTACTGTAGGAAGCACGCAGACCCAGTTCGAGGGCCGCAGAGAGAGGGACACACACTCTGAGTGGGGATTCGGGCTCCTCTTCAATATCCTAGACCACGAGATCCCGGACCCGACTCTGATCGAGGACCGCATCCGCGTGAACGCGACCCTTCAGTATACGCAATGCGGTGCGGACTGGGTTGCGACCGAGATCGACTGGGAAGAAATTTACGGATCACTGACTATATCCTTTGTAAACGACATTGAGGGCAACAAGTACTTTCACTGCAACAGTATCGGATTCTTCTTCGGCGCGATATACTCGGACCTGCGCTCTAGCGGCATCGACGAAGAGAGTGCGTTCGGATACACAGCTGGAATGGACATTTACTTCACCGAGAAAGTGTCCTTCGAGTTTGGCGTCGAGAGCCTCGACGAAGGTGCCCTCTTCGGCGGAATCCATATTGGGCTCTGATCACCGCGCCCTGACACTTGATGAATAAGCTATCCCGGTCTTTCTATGAAAACCCGGACGTAACAGCAGTGGCGCGCTCACTCATAGGCAAGCGGCTCGTAACTCACTTCGACGGCACCCGGACCGGCGGAATCATAACCGAGACAGAAGCATACGCCGGCACCACTGACCGCGCCTCACACGCCTACAACGGCAGGCGCACAGAGAGAACCCAAGTAATGTATATGCGTGGCGGCACAGCATACGTCTATCTTTGCTATGGAATGCATGCCCTGTTCAATGTTGTAACAAATACTGAGGGGGTGCCGCACGCAATCCTGGTAAGGGCCATCGAACCTGATACGGGGATTCCGACCATGAAACGGCGCCGCAACCTGAACAAACTCACGCCTCCCCTTACCTCCGGCCCAGGAAACCTCAGTAAAGCGCTTGGAATATCAACGGTCCATACCGGGACAAGCTTAACCGGACGCAGCATTTGGATTGAAGACGTCGGATCATCTCCCAGAATAGAGACGGCGAGGCGCGTCGGCATAGATTATGCCGGGGCCGACGCGCGCAAGCCCTGGCGATTTCTGCTCGCAAATTCCCGCTGGGTGACGCATCCTAACAGGCGATAGGAAGAGGAGGAACAAAAGATGAGCTACGAAAACTGGGTTTTCGGGAAGGACGGCGCACTGCTGAGCGCCGCGGCTCAGGGAAAGACCGACCTCGTAGAATCGCTCCTTGAAGACGGCGCCTCAGTCGACGTTACAAGCCCCAATGGCTTCACCGCCCTGCATCGCGCGGCAGAAAACGGGCATGCCGACATTGTCGCCCTTCTCCTTGACCGCGGCGCCAGGGCCGGCACGAATGCCAACGATGGATCTTCACCCCTCTCCGCGGCGCAAGAGCAGGGACACCAGACAATAGCCCAGGAAATACAGAAGCATGTCTAAAACACCCGCAATAGCCATAGCACCCCTGCTTATACATCTACTGTGCGCGAGCGCAGGCGCCGAGGACACGACACTCGACAGGATTGTAAACGCATACGAATCGATAAAGACAGTGACCTGCTCGGTGAGAAAGACCAGCAAGGCCGGCAGCCAAACCGTCCGCATGCTGAGCCGCGTACACTACAAGTCTAACGGATACATTCATGTAGAAAACGTTTCGCCATCCAAGCGCCGTATCATTGCCGACGGAAAATCACTCTACTACCACGATTCAAATGCCAAGAAGGGCTACTCGTCTCCCATAGCCGAACTCGACGACACATGGGCCGCATCACTTAACACGGTGCCCGCATCTCCGATGGACCACCTCTCTAAAATGAAGACGATGAAACAATTGAAAAGCTCGCAGCATGAAGGCGGACAGTCCCTCATTTTTGGCGGCGACAAGAACCATGTGCGAATGACGATTGATGCGAAGGGGCGCATATCAACCCTCGAGTTCTTCAGCGACATCACTCTGAATGATCGATACGCGGTCTACAAATATTCCGACTTCCTGAAGGCAGGAGACGCCTGGCTGGCCAGGAGGCACGAAGCCGAAATCACCCTTCCCGACGAGACGAAGGCCACGGAAGTCAGGATCTTTGAGAATCTCGCGGTAAACACAATCATACCCGATAAGCTGTTTGACCATAAGATATTCATGAAGAAAGTCGAATTCGTGCCCGATTTTGAAGATACGTGGAAGTAATCATTCGAAATACAGCACGACCGCCAGACCTACAGCCCACTTCTCTGTTTCCTGCCCGTAATTCGTGAGAACGCTCCTTGCGGAGCCGTTCAAAACGGCCGAATACGATACCGAGGGCACGACATCCATACTGCCAAGCATGATTGGAAACGAGACTTCGCCCCTGACATTCCACCAGGCATCCAGTTCGCCCTCCTCGCCCAGCTGCGAGTTCGCGTGACGCTCCGCAAATGATTTATCCCCCCAGCCCAGGACGGCCTCGACTTCCAGGTCCATCCAGCTTGAAAGGCCTCTGGTCGCAGCAAGGCGCGTATCCGCGTAAACTGCATCGCTCCCTTCCACGCAATAAGCAAGCACGCAGCTCCACCGTATCAGTGAGGCCTTCTCCTCCGATGAACCCAAAGATAAGTAGACCTCGCTCCTGTCATCCGGCAAACCATTTGACTCTGCATCAAACAGCGCTCCGCGCAATCCGAAAGCACACCTGCCGCCAAGCCCGGGCGTCAAAACACGCATGTCGTACATATACTTTGAGAAGTTGTCCTTATTGCCTGCAAAGTGCCCTGCCAGAGTCAGGGTTACCGGCTCATAGTCGAGACGTGAGTTAACACCAAATGACAGGTCGTCTGCCAGAATCAGCCCCCTGTCGGACAGGACGGATCCGCCCTCCAGAGACAGCGCCATGCGCGGCCAGACATCAACGGCCAAAGTGCGGGAGCATAGGACGATCAACACTATTGCAGAAGTAAGGATGGTGATTCTTCTCGACACTGCCATTAGCATCATCTGGACTCACTCCAGTCTCAGCCCCAGAGGGACTCAGGATAAACGCCCTGGTCAACCAGGTAACCGATCTTCTGCTGCACCACAGCACGGTCCTCAGGATTCGTTACCCCAAACCAGGAATCCTGGCTCTGCTTCACCCTAACGCGTGCCTTTTGAGTGCGGATCAGTTCGTCTATGACGCTCACCAGGTAATATTCCGCATCAGTGCTCGTACCGCACTTATCCATGAACGCCCTGAACCCGTCTTCAAGGTGCTGAAACAGTGACGGCTTGAACGCCCACATATTCATGGACGCCGGTTCTTTCCCGCTCAAGTACGAAGCGCGCCCATCTTCATCGGTAAACTCAACCTGGCCCGCCGACCGTCGTATCTTCGTTCGCTCGATTACCCCCTGCAAAAGACCCTCCCCGCTCACACTGCATATGCCGCGTGACACATCTCCATCAAGGGGAAGCGTTTCCATGAGCGGATAGGCCACAATGGCGTATTCGTTTTCGTCCTTTGATTCATCGAAGAACTCGGACGTCTGCGCGAAAGCAGACCTGCCGTAGAAATCATCCGCGTTGATAGCCGCAAACGGGCCGCCAACAAGCTCTCTGGCGACAAGCAGCGCATGACCGGTTCCCCAAGGCTTTTTCCTCGCTGCGTTGGCGAACACACCGGATGGTACCTGAAACACATTCTGAAAGGCGTACTCCACCGGAATAAAGGCGTTAATACGGGCGCCGAGCGTCGCATCAAAGTCCTCAGACATGTCCTTCCGTATAACGAAAACAACCCTATTAAAACCGGCCTTGATAGCGTCGTAAACCGCGTAATCGACAAGGAACTCCCCGGAAGGTCCCACGGGATCCATCTGCTTCAGGCCGCCGTATCGTCGTCCAAGGCCCGCAGCCAATATCACTAAAGTCTTGCTCATAAGTCGGCAATTATAGGTTCTGCACAGATCAAATCTACTCTTTTCTTAATATAGATGACCTCAGGGATGCTTTGAACCTTGAACTGCCGACCCATGCAAATGTAACATGCTCCGCATGAATAAAGCAAAAGTTGCCATACTGAGAACATCTCCAGCCACGGTCCTCGAGGATTACCACCGTCTCATGAACCTGGCTGACTACCAGCAGCACGTCCCCCGCGACAAAGAGACCGCCCTGAAAATCAACATCAGCTGGCATTTCTTCTTCCCGGGCTCTTCCACTACTCCATGGCAGCTCGAAGGTGTAATCCGGGCAATGAAGAAGGACGGCTATTCCAAGGACCTGATCCATGGCTGCCACAACCGAACCGTAGTAATAGACGCCCATCTGGGAGAACGCGAAAACAAGCAGCTGAATGTCATCAAGAACCATGGCCTTGAGAACTGCCATCTTTACGAGGGAGAAGAGTGGATCAACATTCGGGACGCAGTCGGTGATCTGGCCGACGATTTCATCTGCCTGAACGAGGTATACCCAGACGGATTCATGATTCCAAAATCATTCATCGGCACGAACATCATCCACCTTCCCACCGTAAAGACGCACGTTTTCACGACGACAACGGGAGCCATGAAAAACGCCTTCGGAGGGCTTCTGAATGAGAAGAGGCATTGGACGCATCCCGTAATCCATGAGACACTGGTCGATCTCCTGATGATCCAGAAGAAGATCCACTCCGGTTTGTTTGCCGTTATGGATGGAACCTTCGCCGGTGACGGCCCTGGCCCGCGATGCATGACTCCACACACTAAGAATGTCATCCTGGCCTCCTCCGACCAGACCGCCATCGATGCCGTTGCCGCTAAACTCATGGGCTTTGACCCCATGAGCATAAAGTTCATCCGCCTGGCCCACGACAAAGGGCTCGGATGCGGCGATCCAAGCGAAATAGAGATCGTTGGCGATACCGAGGCGGCGAAAGAAAACTGGCACTTCGCAGGCCCCTACAAGAAAATGACTTTCGCCAGCCGCATGCAGCACAAGATTTACTGGGGCCCGTTACGGAAGCCTGTCGAGTGGTCACTCAAGACGATTCTCGCGCCCTGGGCCTACATGGCCAGTGTCATCTACCATGACTCGTTCTGGTATCCAAGTCACCTGTCATTAGTGCGGAAGATCCTCAACAGCAACTGGGGCCGCCTCTTCAACAATTGGGAAGAGCTGGAGCTCAGCCCTGACGATCCTGCCCCGGGCTGGAAAGACGTCGGCGAAGCCCCCCTGAAGCTCAAGCGCTCAAGCATGCAGCTGTTCTTCAAGTCACTGCGTATTCTTGGAACCTGCATCAAGGAGGCCCCTGAGTTCACGGCCAAGAAACGCCTGGACAGGAAATCACAGCAGCCGGACAAGGACTGATCACCGATAACTGCTTACTGATTACGTGCCCTGGTCTGGCGCACCCGGCAGGACTCGAACCTGCAACATTCTGATCCGAAGTCAGATGCTCTATCCAATTGAACTACGGGTGCACTCCCTGAAAGACTAATCAAGCACGTCAAAGAACTCTGCTGCTATCACGCTGAGGCCGGTATTGTTAGGGTGCAGCCCATCACGCTGAAAATACTCGCTGTGCCCTGAGAAAGCCGCTTCGAGATCAACAAGCTTAATCCCCTCCTCCGCAGCCAGGCTCCTGATCCTGACATTCAGAGCTATGACTCCCCCGCCGTAAGCAGCATGCTCGGTTATCTGCGGGGTAAGTGTAGCTATCACCGGAATAGTCTTGTTCGCTTTGGCCGCCTGAATAATGGCCCGAAGCTGCTCCGCTACCTGGCCGGGCGGGTTTGAGAAGATAACATCATTCGCGCCGAAGAGAATCAACAGGAAACCGGGCTTATGTGATGAGAGAATACTGTTGATGGAAGAAAGACCCTCCGCAGTTCTGGCACCGTTTACGCCCTTATTAACGACAACCTTGCCGAGCATGGATGACAGGACTGCCGGGTATGGGATGCTGGCTCCATAGCCACGCGTAATACTGTCGCCGACCGCGACATACTTGTTCCTGTCGTTAGCGCCAAAGTCGTGACCGTCCCCAAGCCTGCCGCCGCCACCTCCCTCACAGCCCGTAAAAATAAACGTACAGAAGAGCAGACCCGTTACAAGAATTTGTCTTATTGTCCTAACCATGATTCTCCGTGAAACGCATATGTTAACTGACGGAATTCCGGGGTCAAGAAGGAGTTCATCGATCTGAACGAATATCGATCACAACAGGAAGCCGCACAGCCCTACTGCGAGTAGGCAGGCCTGTTTTGAGGGAAATTCGCTCATTCTGGATCGATTCGTCATAAATCCCTATCCAGAGCTCGCAGGGCCCGGGGCCAGCTTCATAAGGGACCTTAACAACGCGCCGCTCCACGAAGATTTCCTCAAATGGCTGGTGCGAAACGCCATGTTCCTGCAGAAAAGGGCGATCATCCTGGAATATGATGCCTTCGGGGCTGCGAAAATGAGCGAACACAACCAGGCTGCGCGACGTGCGGACCGGATCACATTTCCAGAAGTAATCAATCTGGACCTCACCCCCAGGCTTCACAGCCACCTGTCCTGTCGACAGGCCTACAAGATGAACACGGTCCCCAAAACTCACTGCAGCGGAAACGTCCGGCTGCCACATCCTCTCGTAGCGATTGCGCCAGACCGCGGCCTCCACACCACGCCCCTGTTCCTGAAGTAAATTCGAGAGTTTGAGGGTCAGCGCGCGATGGTTAGGATACATCTTCAGCCCTCTCTCCAGGCCCGATATCGCGCTGGAAAAGTCACCGGAAGCGCGATCAGATTCCGCCAGCTTTGCCAGGAAGACAGCACAATGCTTGGGCGATCTCGAGACACAGCCGAATCCCAGCCAGGCCAATCCTTCCGAGAACGCGTATTCCGCCCTCCACTGCCCTTCTGAGAAAAAGAACACCGTCCAAGGCCCGATCTCCCTTTCAGTCATGTCGATCAGGCAGGCGCTGAGCACATCCCGCGTCCAGTCCACATCCGCCGTCCTGAGCACCATGGCCGTATCAGGTGTGAGGGCCATACTAATGCCTGGTTCGTCCCTGGTTTCTTTCAGCACAGAGTCCCTGATCACCAGCGCGGCACATTGCCCATCCAGCTGGCTGCTCTCCCATCTGTCCGCATAGACTCGGCCTATCGAGGCACGGTCAATCCATCGAGCAAGCTCGGAAACCTGCTGCGATGTCGGCTCCTCTTCATCATGCGGTGTGCGTATTTCCAGCTCTGACAATCGCATTCGCTTCCCCTCAAGATCAGGAAATGAGATCTTCAACTCACGGCAGGCCATCGGATCGCAGAGCCCCTCTGCCCTGTAAAAACCGCCCTTGGCATAGAAGCGTCTTCCCGAGCGAAAGAACGGGGTCACTTTCACGTTGCCGAGCAGTTGAGTCCACTCATCCGTGGCGGAAGCACGCCCGTAGAGGGTCCAATTCCTGGGATAGTCCGGCGGCCGGCATAGCAGTCTGATACCACTGACACTAACCGTCTCGGAAAGTCGGACCACCAGCTCGGGAACTCCGGACCCCGGCGTTTCTACTGCCGTCCATCCAGTTACGACGGATCGATCCAGGAGATGCCCTCCGACGTCCTTACCTTCCGGAGTCACCACCGACAGGACAGTTTCGCGCTTGAGAGCCCTCCCCATCCCTGTTGGGAAGGAAATATCGTGTGTCAGCCAATATCCGGCAACTCCCTTTCGGGTGTAGCGAGCCTTATTCGACTGAAGGAAGTCAAACGCGCTGCACCTGTCGTTTATGACTGCAGGCCTCTCCGATGCCTCCATTGCCACGAAATATGGATCATAGCGTTCGTAATGAAGATTACAGAACACGTATCGCTCGTTCAAAATATAGTTAAGATGCTGGTCCCTGAACTCTCCGTAGATCTCGCTGATTTCCCTGTCAACGAGGTAGCTGGACAGCTCCTCAGCGCGCGCTGGAATCCGCTCGTATATTCGACTCTTAAGCCGCAGCGTCTTGAGGCTGACAAACTGATACCCGCATAACAACAGCAGGACAAGCCACCCCATCCACCTGAATCTTGGTCGTACGCCCGCAACAGCAGAGCCCAATACCACTCCGATCATGCTGACGAGCGGCAGGAGGTAACGAGGGGCACGTACTTTCGCAAAATCCGAAATCGCGAAACAAACAACAAATACTATGAAGTAAACAACGATACCCGTACGAAAAACAGTGGAGCGTGACCCTCTTTCATGCCTCCACAGGGTCAGCCAATCCATTATAAAGAGCAGGCTGGCACCTCCGTAAATAATACCCATCACAACCTGAAGCCATAAGGGTCGCGCCCTGAGATCAACCAGATCGCCAAAACGCACGAAGAAAAGAGACACCCCGCGCCCGAACTCCTGGAGGGGAGTCACATTGGATGACACATTGAAACTCTGCCATCCGTTTCTAGCGTTCCACCCCAAAAAAGGAATAAGTCCCAGAAGAAAGCCAGGCACTACGGCATAAATCCTACGCATCTTCAGTCCTTTCAAACCCAGGAAGGACAGGAAGATGCAGGTACACGCCAGCAAAACAGGCGAAACCAGCGGATTCACCCACCACGCTATACCCGCTACAAACCCCAGGGCGCCGTATACCCAGGGCGGCACACGTTGTGAACGTTTCTCCCTGTAGACGACCTCACAGACCGCCCACATTAAAAATGCCACAGCGAGCATCAGCGCCGCGTACCCGCCGTGCGGAGATGAAGCAAAATGAAAAAAGACACTGGGGCCTATGGCGCAGAAAAGAAGGGCCCCCAGCCCAGCCTGTGCTCCCCCGCAATTACGGCCTAACAGGTAGATAAATGGAACCATCGCGATAGAAAACAGGACTGTACCCATGCAGACGGTGAAGCCTGAGTCACCTGCAATCCTGCACAGCAGGGCGCTGACCATAGGCTCGAGTGACCCCATATAGGATTGGCCGTAGAAGAAGAGCGGAAACCCTATACCCTCGGCCATGTGACGCGCCATTAGCACTACAACCGCGTAATCTCCGTCACTTGAGTGTCGCAGCCAGTAGGCTGCAAGCACTCGAAAAAAGACGAACAGCATGCACACGATGATGCATGTCGCCGCGAGTGCCACGCCTGCCCTGTGCTCATTCAGGGCGATGTTCCTTTTTTCACTCAAACAGTGTTCTCCTGAGCCATGATTTTGCTAGCATGTCCCCGTGTGTACAAGTATATACTCAGGCATGAGAGCACAACTCTACACTCTCCTCACACTCGTTTTCATTTATGCGCCTGTGGCCAAGGCCGAATTCAACCGCGAAGACTATGAGGAGCCTGCAGGCAGCTCTTTTTCCTTCTTCCTCAACAGTGAAGATGATATCTACGGAATAAGCGTCGGCGACGGAACTTGGCTCAAGGGAACGCCCGTATTTGCAGATTACCAGATCAGGCTCTTTTCGAACGGAGCAGAGGACTCGTGGTACTCAGGCATGGCCATGACCTTAAGGGTGATGCCCCACTGGAAGATTGCTCCTTTCGTGGGAGGAGGAGGAAGCTATAACTACTCATTCAAACGCCGCGAGGAGAACCTGTTTCTTTACGAGGAAAACACTGTGGACGATAGAGGAGATTCCTATTGGGGCGGCCACACGGAGGCCGGCCTTCGGATCTGGCTGAACAACAGGGTGCGCCTCCTGGAATTCTCTGCACGTTACACCTGGAGCTCCCTGGACGGGGACAGAGATTACTGGCTGGCGGCCATAAGTACAGGGACATCAATCTGACTCACAAACGACCAATTCATCATGGATGATACCCCTATCAGGCTGACTTCCTGGAGCAGAGATGAAAGACTCATTCGCGCCGTCAGGGCGGCCGTATTCCTGAAAGAACAGGGCATCCCCGCTGAGATAGATTTCGATGCAAACGACTTCCGCTGCGCGCACGCCATCGCCGAGCTTGAACAGAAGGCCGTGGGAACCGGACGTATACAGGCCGATGGCAAGATTGGCCGGGTTGCAGTGCTGAAAGACTTCAGAGGCAAAGGCATCGGCAGCGCATTAGTTAATGCCCTAATCGATCACGCTCGACGCACCGGCCTGAATAATGTCTTCCTGAACGCCCAGCTGTCCTCAACAGGATTCTACGAAGGCCTGGGCTTCACGGAGCGCGGCGAACCTTTTATCGAAGCCGGCATACAACATGTCCGCATGGAACAGCCTACCGGAAACAAATAGCAGCCACGTCAGCGAAAGTCTTCACGAAATTCGGCTTCATGCCCTTCTTTATGTGCGAGGGCAGCTCGTCAAACTCTTTCCTGTTCTCCTCTGGAAAGATCAGCTCTTTGACTCCATTTCGCCGTGCCGCGATGGTCTTTTCCTTTACGCCGCCTATAGGCATGACCTTGCCGGTCAGGGACAGCTCACCAGTCATCGCAAGCTTCTTTCTGACCGGCTTGCCCGCGGCAAGAGATAGAAGTGATGTCGCCATAGTGATACCCGCTGAAGGGCCGTCCTTAGGGGTCGCCCCCGCAGGCACATGCAGGTGAATCGAGTTCTTTTCGAAGAAACTCCTGCACTTCTCATCATCACTCGTGAACGCGCGAACGAACGTATAAGCAATCTCCGAAGATTCAATCATGACATTGCCAAGTTGGCCCGTCTGTTTAAAACCGGCCTTGCCCGTGGCAACGGCCGAAGACTCGATAAAGATGACGTCACCGCCCAAGCTTGTCCAGGCCAGGCCCATGACGACACCCGGTTCCTTGCGCTTGAAGGCATGCTCGTCCAAAAAGATACGGCGCCCAAGCATCTCCCCGACGTCCTTGACGTCTATCGCTATCTTGAGCTCCTTGTCCTCGACAATCTTCTTAACGGACTTCCTGATGATCTTCTTTATATTATTTTCCAGTCCCCTAACGCCCGGCTCGCGTGAATAGCCATCTATGATCTCGCGCAGAGCCGCTGACGTGAAAGTCACTTTTCCCTTCTCGACGCCGTGCTCCTTGAGCTGCTTCGGTACCAGGAATTTTTTGGCTATTCCAAGCTTCTCCTGCATTATGTAGCCGGAAAGCTTTATTACCTCCATCCTGTCAAGAAGCGGCCGGGGGATGGTATCCAGCTGGTTTGCAGTGCAAATAAAGAAGACGTTCGAGAGGTCAAAGCGCACGTCCAGGTAGTGATCGAGAAAATCGCTGTTCTGCTCCGGATCCAGCACCTCGAGCAGGGCCGACGCGGGATCCCCCTGATAGCTGGCCCCGATCTTGTCTATCTCATCCAGCATGATAACAGGATTCGCGCTTTTGCAGACCTTCATCGCCTGTATGAACTTGCCAGGCAGAGCCCCGATGTATGTACGTCGGTGCCCCTTTATCTCTGCCTCGTCACGGATCCCCCCCACCGAGAACCTATAGAAATTTCGGCCTATGGCATCTGCTATAGAATGGCCGATCGAAGTCTTGCCGACCCCAGGAGGCCCCACAAAGCAAAGAATGGTCCCGGAAATGCTCCCCTTCATTATCCCTACCGAAAGGAATTCCAGGATTCGCTCCTTTACATCCTCGAGTCCATAGTGGTCCCTGTTAAGAACTCGCTTTGCCTTGGCAATTTCATAACTGTCTTTGGTAAAGACGCCCCAGGGCAGGATGGTCAGCCAGTCCAGGTATGTCCTGCCGACATTGAACTCAGGGGAAGCGGGCTCTATCAGGCGAAGCTTGTCCATCTCCTCGCTGACCCGTTCCTCGGCCTCTTTCGTCAACTCAAGCTTCTCGAGCCTCTCCTCAAACCGATCAAGCTCTGCGTCTTTCCCCTCCTTCTCTATCCCCAACTCTTTCTTGATCGCCTTGAGCTGTTCGCGCAGAAAGAAGTCCTTCTGCTGCTTAGAGACTTTCTCTTCGATCTGCTTGCTGATCTTTGCCTGTATTTGTGAGATATCGATTTCTCGTTTAAGCAGAACCAGCACGCGCCTCAGGCGTGCCCGTATGCTTATCGTTTCGAGAATCTCCTGCAGCTCCTGGCCGTCAGCCGTGGTAAGGGCCGCCGCAAAATCGGCGAGCCGTCCCGGCTCGTTCAGGTTTGATCGCGTCATAAAAAGGCTCAACTCCTCCTTGTGCAGAGGATTCATCTGGACCAGGTCCTTGATGCTCCTTATGACCGCCACGGAGTAAGCCTTAAGCTCCTCGTTACCGCCCATCTCCGTTTCGAGAAGATACTCTACCCTCGCCTCAATATATGGACGGTCCTGCGTGAAATGCTCAACCCGGAAACGCTCAAGAACGGAAAGCATGACCTGTATTGGTGCGTCCGGCGCCAGCTGGACTGTCTGGATAATCTCAGCTATTCCCCCGACCTTGTGAAGATCAGAGGACATCATCGCCTCTGTCCTCTTGTCCTCATCGGGCGTCTTCACAAGTATAAGCCCCACATATTTGTCAGGGCCTTCAGCCTTTGCCTTTATCATCTCCTTGAGATTATCGGCCTCGAACATCAGGGGTATCATCATCTTCGGAAACAAAGGCCTGTTATGCAGCGGCACGATCGGAACAACAGGCGGAAAAACGTCTCGAGCAAGCACAATCCCGCTATCGAGCGTCTCCTCATCAATTCTTACGACTTCCGGTTCAGATATCTTTGCCATTTGTCCACTCCAGCTATCAAGCTAGATTTTATGCCGTTTTCAATTCAAGCGCAAGTATCCCTTTGCGAGCCCCACGCCATCTGCATCAAGACCGCCGTGTAAAATGCTGTCGCCTGGCACCGGCACCTGCGTTCTATTCCGCCTCTGTGTCTCAGTGCCCTCTGTGACTAATCCGAATCTTCACCCGTTCTGCGCGACATCAATAAGAGCCATGATATTATCTATCGGCACGTCATCCTGAAGCTGCTGCGCCGGCGAAAGTATATAGCCGCCGCCCTTCGACATGAGGTCACGGACCCGCCTGGCTTCGGCCCTGACCGCCTCCGGACTTCCGTAAGGCAGCGCCTGCTGCGTGCTTATTCCGCCCCAAAAGCTCAGCTTATCCCCGTAATTCTTCTTGAGATTCTCGAGGTCCATGCATTCCGGCTGGACGGGATTCAGGACATCCAAACCCATCTCGATCAGGGACGGGATAGCCTTTTCAATGCAGCCGCAGGAGTGGACCCAGACGTCCTTGCCAAAGCTGTGAACAAGATCATACTCGCGCTGCTCACCCGGCCTAATCATATTCTCCCAGGTATCAGGCGACATGATGAGGTCCAATTGAGTTCCCCAGTCGCTTCCCAGAAGCACGCCATCAATCTCTGGACAGCCGAGAAAGTTGTCCAGCATCACCATGTTCTTTTCTATGATCCGGTCCAGCAGCTTCTGCGCAAACTCCGGCTCCCCGGCGAGATCCGCAAGAAAGTTTTCTATGCTTCGAGCACCGTTGGCTTTCTCAAAGTGCGATCCGTAAATCATTACAAGTATGTACTTGTCGCTGTGGTCGCGCAACATCTTCAGTTTTTCCCTGAAATCGTTGTAGCTGCCATTCCCTTTCACGCCCGGCAGGCGTTGCGGAGGGGCCATTTCCTTCCACTCAGGCCCGAGATTGTCCCATCCCCACCACGGCGGATGAATCTGGATGATGTCGTTGTCCAGGTACTCATCAGCGCTTGTGTAACCCGTTTCCCGCTGGAACTTCTCCTTTGCTCCGCGCGTAAAATCTATGCAATAAGGGACCCGTTCCGTTTCCTTGTGCGCTATCGCATCCTTAACCAACTGCCTCCGGCTCATCTTCACTCGCTCCTTACCTCGGCCCAGTCACTTGAGCCATCCAGAACTCCTCTAAATTTCTCACCCCTCACACGACACGTCACGCTCTTTTCGCCACTTTCTGTCAGGACAGGTCGAACTCACCCAATACAGAATCTCGCACAGAGCTCACAGAGGACACAGAGCCCCCTCCTTTGGAGCCAGTGGCTCCGCCACTTGCCGTTCGGGGTGCCCACCCGATGGCAAGTGTGGCCCATAATCTGTGCATTTCCATTCTGGCGGGAAAATACTGTGCAGGATGTGCGAAGATCCAAGGCTTTCGGCATGGCGCTGCCTATGCATGCGCGCCATGCCGTATAACGCAGGAGATTCGTGCATACCGCACTGTGGTTTTCGCGCGGAAATGCACAGATTCTGCGACGCACCCTGCATAGCTCGCAAGAGCGACGCACGGGTCAGCAGCAAAAAGCCGACAGGCGTTCCCCCCTCCATCATCGCCACGCAAGCTCATCGCAGAGGTCCAAGTACAGCTTGATCGCGTCCGGCGGCACATTCCAGGGAATATGATTACCTATGCTCATCATATACCCGCCCGACATCTTGCCAGTCTCTACCATCGACTCGACCATCGCCCGGATCTCACTGGGATCGTTGCGCATGAGCACCCGGTTGTCGCCCTCCCCGGCGAGTAGCGGATTGTCATACTTCTTTGCTATCGCTTTGTAATTCGTATATGGCTCGCT
>JBFIFS010000021.1:0-27263 GCA_041602695.1 Kiritimatiellia bacterium | reverse complement strand
TCGTGATAATGCAGCCCCTGTCGGCAACAAGGTCCTCAACGTTGATCTCGCCCTCTTCGCCGGCGATATCAGTGCGGCGGCGGTCCCCATACCTCTCCTTGATCTCAAGCAGCTCGCCTTTGATCAGGTCGTAAATCTTGTGGTCGTTGGCCAGAAGGTCCTTCAGGTAGGAAATGGTCTTTATCAGCTCAAGATATTCTGACTCAATCTTATTGCGCTCAAGGCCCGTAAGCTGATAAAGCCGCATCTCCAGAATCGCGTTGGCCTGCAGCTCCGAAAGCCCGAACTGGGCCATGAGCTGCATCCTGGCTTCGTCGCGGTTCTTCGACTTCTTGATGACCCTCACAACCGCGTCCAGGTTGTCCAGCGCTATCTTCAATCCCTCAAGGATGTGCGCGCGCGCCTCGGCCTTTGCCAAATCAAACTCGGTCCTCTTTGTAACGACCTCAAAGCGATGCAGGATGAAACAGCGAATCATCTCCTTCAGGTTCATTACCTTCGGCTGTCCCTTGTCAATCGCCAGCAGAATCGCGCCAAACGTAGTTTGGAGCTGGGTGTGCTTATAGATGTTATTCAGGACGACCTTTGGAATCACTCCGCGCTTTAGCTCCAGGACAATGCGTATCCCCTCGCTGTTCGACTCGTCCCGTATCCCTGAAATCCCTTCGAGCGATTTGGCCGTGACCAGCTTGGCAATGCTCTCAATGAGGTTCGTCTTGTTGACGTTATAGGGAATCTCAGTGATAATGATCGTCTGCCTGCCGGCCTTGTTCTCTTCAATCGTGGCGCGGCCGCGCACCTTCATCTGTCCGCGCCCGGTGCGGTACATGCTCTCAATCTGCTTGGTGCCGCATATGATGCCGCCTGTCGGAAAATCAGGGCCCTTAAGTATCGCTATCAGCTCGTCGATTGAGACCTTCGGATCATCGATGCACTTTATTGCCACGTCAGTCAGGTCCGACAGGTTGTGGGGCGGAATGTTCGTCGCCATTCCGACGGCAATACCGGTAGATCCGTTAAGGAGCAGGTTGGGAAACTTCGCCGGCAGCACAAGCGGCTGGGTGAGCGACTCATCGTAGTTCGGGCCGAACTCCACGGTGTCTTTCTCTATGTCGGCAAGCAGCTCTTCGGCAAGCCTGTCCATTCTCACTTCCGTGTACCTCATGGCAGCGGGCGGATCGCCGTCAATTGACCCGAAGTTGCCCTGTCCGTCCACAAGCAGGTAGCGGAGCGAAAAGTCCTGGGCCATTCGCACCATGGTGTCATAGATCGCCTGGTCGCCGTGGGGGTGATACTTACCCATGACGTCACCAACGACACGCGCCGATTTCTTATAAGGCCTGTTATGGGCAATGCCCATTTCCCGCATCGCGTAAAGCACTCGCCGGTGCACGGGCTTCAGGCCGTCCCTGACATCAGGCAGGGCCCGCCCGACAATCACGCTCATCGAGTAGTCAATGTAAGAGGAGCTCATCTCCTCTTCGATATGAATATTGTCTATTCTTTCTTCAGCCGGAATCTCTGTATTCTCATCCATAAAGCTATACGTCCAGGTTTCTTACGTTAAGTGCGTTTGTTTCAATAAATTTCCTGCGAGGCTCGACCTCGTCCCCCATGAGCGTGGTGAAGATCTCATCTGCCCTGATAGAGTCTTCGGAAACGATCTTGAGAAGAAGCCTCTTCTCAGGATCCATCGTAGTTTCATACAATTGCTCCGGGTTCATCTCACCGAGACCTTTGTAGCGCTGGATGGTGAGGCCTTTCCGCCCCATAGTCCTGACGGTGTCGAGCAGCTCAGGAAGGGAGTGTATAGCTACCTTCTCGGCCTCTCCATTTGTCACGTGAGCTATCGGATCCTCGCCTGCGTCATATGCCTCGATACTGAGGCCCTTCTTTTCCAGCGAGACTGCGACCTTGTAAAGCCTGTCGGCAATATGAAGCTCAGACCACCGGAAGGTCTCCTGCTCAGGGTTCTCTTCATCACCCTCTGAGAAGATTTCGAGCTGACGGCCGATCCTTGCTTCCACTTCCTCCCTCAAAATCCGCAACTCCGCGTCCGTGTAGCAGAACCGTACATCATCAGCCTCTTCGCCCTGGATAGTCACCTGATACCGGGGAAACTTACCGGTCTCCGGATGCCGCTGCTTGACAAACTCGCCGAGCATGACTCCCTTCTGGTGAAGGTTTCTACCGATCTGCTCAAGCATTGTCAGGCCCTCAAGCACCGAGGCAAGCCTGGAGCCCTTAAGCGTCTGCTCCTGCCCGTCAATCTCAACCTGAATGTCGTCGGAGCCCAGCTCAAGGAGCTTTCTCATCATGGCCTGCTCAGTCTCGACATAGCTCTCCTTGCCTTTGCGCTTGATCTTGTAAAGCGGCGGCTGCGCCAGGTAGACATACCCCTGCTCAATCAGTTGAGGCATCTGGCGATAGAAGAACGTAAGAAGGAGGGTTCGAATGTGCGCGCCGTCAACATCCGCGTCCGTCATGATTATTATCTTGTGATAGCGGATCTTCTCGACATCGAACTCATCCTTGCCGATGCCGGCCCCTATTGCCGTAACCAGCGCCCGGATTTCCTTGTTGTTAAGCATCTTGTCAAGACGGGCCTTTTCGACATTGAGCACTTTGCCCCTCAGCGGCAGGATCGCCTGGGTATTCCGGTTCCTGCCCTGCTTGGCAGATCCGCCGGCGCTGTCACCCTCAACGATATAAAGTTCGCACTTTTCCGGATCACGCTCTGAGCAGTCGGCAAGTTTGCCTGGCAGGCCGGCCCCGTCCAGGGCGCCCTTGCGCCGGGTAAGGTCCCGCGCCTTCCTGGCAGCCGCACGCGCCCGCAGGGCGAGCACCGCCTTGTCGATGATCCTTCGCGCAACAGAGGGGTGCTCTTCAAGATAAATGCCCAGCGCATCATTGACTATTGACTCGACAATGCCCTGCACTTCCCCGTTGCCAAGCTTGGTCTTTGTCTGCCCCTCGAACTGAGGATGAGGCAGCTTCACGCTGACGATCGCGGTCATGCCCTCACGAATATCATCACCGGACATGCTCTCCTTGTCCTCTTTGATAAGCTTGTTTGCTTTCGCGTAGCTGTTAACCGTACGCGTCAGCGCCGAACGAAATCCGCTGAGATGCGTGCCGCCCTCGATCGTGTTGATATTGTTCGCGAAGGAGAAGATGCTCTCATTGAAAGAATCTGTCCACTGCATCGCGATTTCAACCTGAACACCCTCACGCTCCTGCTCCATGTAGATGACCTTCGGGTGCACCGGGTTCCGGCTCTTGTTCAAGTGGTCGACAAATTCAGAAATTCCTCCCGCATAGACAAAGGTCTCCTCGCGCTCACCTTCGTCCTTCTCCTCAATCAGCTGCACCTCAATGCCCTTGTTGAGAAAGGCCAGCTCCCGCAGCCGGTTCGCGACTATGTCCCACTCAAAATCAACTACCTGGAAGATCTCCTTGTCAGGGAAGAATGTCACCATCGTCCCCGTGCTCTTGGTGCTTCCTATAACCTCAAGCACCGACGCAGGATGCCCCTTCTCGTAACGCTGGTGATGGACCTTGCCGTCGCGTCGAATCTCTACCTCCATCCACTCGCTAAGGGCGTTCACGCACGAAACACCGACACCGTGAAGACCACCAGACACCTTGTAGCTGTCATTGTCGAATTTTCCACCGGCGTGCAGCGTGGTCAGCACAACTTCCACCGCCGGCTTGCCTTCGGTTTCATGGATATCAACAGGAATGCCGCGGCCATTGTCCCGTATGGAAACGGACCCGTCAGCGTTGAGCTTCACGACTACACGCGTGCAAAAACCAGCCAGCGCCTCGTCAATACTGTTGTCAACTACCTCATAAATACAGTGGTGCAGACCCCGCGAAGTGGTGTCACCAATATACATCGCCGGCCGCATCCGGACGGCCTCTATTCCCTCTAGAACAGTTATGTTCTTTGCGTCATAAGTGTGCGCTTTTTTATCTTCAGGCATACGAATCCTTATCCCCCCAATTGTTCTAAAAAGTATATGAGAAACGCCCCAATTTTCAAGCTATATCGCCCTTTTTTGTGAAAAAATAGACAATTTATAAAACGTTGCCCTGCAAGCAGATACAAATCCGGATTTACACAGTTTTGGTCGTTTCTTGCCGAGGTGCAAAAAAACCTCGCAGCACGGCTGTCAGAACGCCCAAAAGAGCATACCAGGCAAACACACCAGTGAGGCCTATATGGACGTTTCTGAGGGCCCCCAGGGGCGCTCTCGCGAAGAAATTTATCACGCCCTCCATTGCGAATATGAGCCCAAGCGAGGCGTGATTGAAGAGGTCAGAAAAGACAATACTGATATTACCGAAGACAAGAGAACAGCAGCCCGACAGGACTGTGACAAAAGCCAGGGGAACGACTGCCAGGTTACTGACAATTCCCACCGGCGCCAGCCGGCCAAACAATAAGAGCATGAGCGGCGCCGAGACAAGCCACGCAGAAACCGAAACGGCGATTGAGCCGGACATCGACCTGGCGAGCAGCGAATGCTTTGCGCGGCCGGCCGGGAGAAAGGGGTCAGGCGCGCTGAGCCCCGACAGGCGGTCTGAGAGCGCGCCGCCAAGTACACAAATGCCTCCAGCCACCACGAACGAAAGAACAAAACCCGCATCGAAGAGATACCAGGGACTGATCAGGCAGAGCAGGAACGCGCTGAATGCCAAGGCTGAAATAGAATCAGCTTTCCTGCCGAGAAAAGCACCCGCAAAATAAACCAGGGCCATGGTACAGGCCCTCACGGCGCTGCTGCTGGCTCCCGTCATCAATGTATACCCAAGGAGAAAGACTGCAAGAAACGGGAACCAGCGCGAAGGCGGAACGCGCAGACCCCTCAGCACGAACACTGCGAAACTGCATGCTATTCCTATGTGCAAACCCGATATGGCGAAAACATGCAGGCTGCCGGTCGCAATGAAGAGCTCCCGCGTCTCCCGGGGAACCCCTTTCCTGTATCCCAGGACAAGGGCCTTAAGAATTCCGGCCTGCTCCGGAAAGTCCTCGATGCCGGATTCCAGCATGCGTGCCGCCCTGCGACGGGCCGAATACAGCCTAGCGGTAAGGGCGTTAACATTGCCTCTTTCCGAAGCGACAAGCCACCCCGAGAGATAACCCCTGCCCCACCTGCTCCGCCTGACGCGACCTCGGACCGTTACAAAGTCACCGTAGCAGAGCTCCTTTGCGCCGCTTCCCCGCAGGACCATCCCCAGCTTCTCTCCACCCGGGACGGACAGTGTCGAATGCACAGCCCCGTCACCACCAGAAAAGGGCTCCCATTCAGGATCGGAAGACACAACCCCTTTGTAATAAGACACTTGAGAGGAGGATTCAGTCGGCTGCACCCGCCGCCCCTCTCTCGCGAAGCCTCCGCGCCAGGCGCCGGCGAGGACGAGTACAACCGCCAGGGAAATACACCTAAGGACAGATCTCACGGTCAATGACGGCAGGATCGCCGCCAGATAAAGTATCGCTGACGCAGCACACCCAATAAGCGATACCATGGGACCTATCAGCCCGGAAAGCCCAAGACCGCAGCCTGTCAGAAATGCCACTGCCAGAAATACTGCCGGTCGGCGCACGCTGCTTCCCCCTAAAGCCCTGCAACAATTCCTTCGACCTTGGACTGAATTGACTCCAGATCCGGAGCGACTCCGGCAACAGAGAGCTTTTTCGGATTGAAGGTATAACAGGCAAGGTCACGGACTTCGTCCGCCGTGACCTCGTTGATGCGCTCGATGATCTTTTCCGGATCAGAAATTCTTCCGGCGCCCAAAAGCTGCTCTCCGGCCCAGATCATCCTGCTTGACGTACTCTCAAGACCAAGCTTGATTTGTCCCGTGACATAGTCTTTGGCTCTCTGTAGCTCACTGCGGGGAACCCGCTTTGTCTTCATGCGAACAAGCTCCCTGGCCGTTACCTCAAGCGCCTTCTTAATTCTGCGCTTATCAAAACCGCCCGAAATGTTCAGCACACCGGTGTCCTGCATCAGATGGACTGAAGAGTGTATGGAGTACGCCAGCCCATACTTCTCCCTGACCGAGAAGAACAGGCGGGAGCTCATGTTCTCACCCAGTATCGCATTAAGAATCCGCAGGGGGTATCGCCTCCTGTCCTTGCGCCCGAAGATCCGGAAACCCATCGACATGTGAGCCTGCTCTATGCTTGCGTCCCTGAGGGCCATTCTCTGCTGAGCTACGCCCCGTCTCACAGGAACAGGGGCCCTGGGCTTCCTGCCTTTCATCTTGCCAAGGTGCCTGCGAACAAGCGAGACACACGCATCATGCTCAAGCTTGCCCGCGAATGATGCAACTATGTTGGCAGGCACGTAGTGCCTCCTGTAGAAGTCGACAAGCTTCTTCCTGTCAATACTCCGCACGCTTTTAGGCGTCCCGGCTATGGGCATCCCAATGGGATGGCCGTGCCACATCGCGCCAGTCAGCATTTCGTGCGCAACATGTTGAGGCTGATCACGATACATCATGATCTCTTCTACTATCACGCCCTGCTCGCGCTCTACCTCCTCCTGCGGAAAACAGGAGCGGGCGACCATGTCGCTGAGTACTTCATATGATTCCGCAAGGGCATCGGACGCAACACGTATGTAGTAGCAGGTGCTCTCTTCCTGAGTAAAGGCGTTCATATACCCGCCCCGTCCCTCTATCGCGCAGACGATGTCTCTGGCCGAACGCTTCCTGGTTCCCTTGAAGAGCATGTGCTCAAGAAAATGGCTGATGCCGCTGACAGAGATGGTTTCATTACGGGAACCAACACCGGCCCAAATCCCGGCTGATACGCTTTCAACACCCGGCATGGACACCGAGGCAACACGTATTCCATTGTCAATCTGTGTGATCTGGAAAGACATTCCGGCCCCCGCGCCTAATCAACTATCGCGCAGATGTCGCGAAGCTCCACCCTGCCGTCATACAGGGCTTTGCCGACAATTACGCCGCCAAGATTCTGCTTGCCGAGCCCCAGCAGGTTAACGATGTCGTCCCTGCTTGTTACGCCGCCCGAAGCTATTACCTCACATTGAACGGCATCACAGAAACGCGACACAGCTTCGAGGTTGACCCCCTCAAGCATGCCGTCCCTGGACGTGTCCGTGTATATCAGCGTAGAAACTCCGAGCGCATCCAGTTCGGCGGCAAGGTCTACGGCCTCGGTGTCGGTGGTCTCGACCCAACCCTTTACCTGGACCTTGCCGTCCTTCGCATCAATTCCGACCGCTATCCTGCTGCCGAACTCCGCGACCAATGCCTTCATGCCATCACTGTCCGACAGGGCCCTCGTCCCAATTATCGCGCGCGACACGCCTACATCCAGAAGCTTCCTTACGTCCTCATCCGTCCGCAGGCCCCCTCCGACCTCAACGGGCATATCGACAGCAGAGACAATGGATTCAATGATATCCAGGTTCACCGGCCTGCCCTCGAAAGCACCGTCGAGATCGACCACGTGCAGATACGAGCCTCCCTCGGACGCCCACCTTCGTGCCATTTCCGCGGGATCGTCAGAATATACGGTTACGTCATCGGCCTTGCCCTGCCTGAGGCGAACGCAGCGACCGTCTTTAATGTCAATGGCTGGAAGTATGATCATGGTATGCCCCGGCCTATATCACGCCTTTTGTCGACGGCACACTGCCGCTTCTGGGATCTCGCGCCGCAGCCTCCCTCAAGGCCCGGCCCATGCCTTTAAAACACGCTTCATAAGCGTGGTGAGCCTCGACGCCGTAAGGCTGGTTTATGTGCAGGTTCATCCTGCCCTGGTTCACTAAACCGAGCAGGAATTCCCTGATGAGGGAGAGTTCAAACTCCATGATCTTCCGCTTCTTGCATGCCATATTAACCACGAGATAAGGGCGTCCGCCCAGGTCAACAGCAACCTGCGCAAGGGCCTCATCCATGGGAAGCTGCGACGAGCCATAACGAATAATGCCGCGCCTGGTGCCCAGGGCTTTGTCCAGAGCCTGGCCAAGAGCCAGTCCGACATCTTCAACCGTGTGATGATAGTCAACAGCGAGGTCGCCCTTCGCAGAAAGCTTGAGGTCTATCATGGCGTTCTTAGCGAACAGGTCTAGCATGTGATCAAGAAAAGCCATACCTGTGGAAACCGAGGCATTCCCCTTGCCGTCCAGTGTGAGATCAATTTTTATATCAGTCTCTTTAGTCTTTCGCGCCACTACGGCTTTTCTCTTTTTCACAGCTATTGCCCTCCAGCAACCTTCAAGAACACGTCAGCCTCCTCGTCGGTTCCAACAGTTACCCTGACGAAGTTTCCTGTGCGCGGCCCGGGGAAATACCTGACCAGGACCTTGTCCTCCCTGAGCCTTTCGAAGAAAGCCTTAGCACCATCGCCGCAGTCAATCCACAGGAAATTAGTTTCGGAAGCATACACAGTAAGACCCATGCTTTCAAGCGCGCTCGTCATCCTGGCCCTGGTGACCCTCACGCGCTGCGCGTTCGCGCGCATATAGTCGATGTCGTCCAGGGCAATGAACGCAATTTCCTGGGCAATCCGGTCTATGTTGTAGGAGTCCTTTATCTTGTACATGGCGCCAATCAAGCCGGCCGCACCCAAACAGTATCCCACGCGCAGGCCGGCCAGCGAGTAGGACTTGGAGAATGAACGGGCGACAAGAACGTTCCCCAGCTCAAGCGCCATGTCGATGCAGTCATAAGAAGCAAAGTCGACATACGCCTCATCAATAAGCACGACTCCGTCAAACCCCTTGCAGAAGCTGTAGACGGCCTCCCGGTCATATTGAAGCGAAGTGGGCGCGTTGGGGTTCGTAAGAAAGAACAGGTCACTCCTGTGGTCAGAAGGCATGCGCCATGCAAACTTGTCGTCCAGCTCAACCACACGCGACCCGACTCCGCGTATGTCAGCGAGTATGGGATAGAGCGAGTAGGACGGATTGAAGAAACCTATGCTGCCATCGTTCTCAACAAATGCGCGCGTACAGAGCGCAAGGACTTCGTCCGATCCATTTGCCGCAAACACGTTATCAATACCGCAACCGTGTGTATCCGCGATCTTCTGACGCAGACGGGTGCTCACCGGATCCGGGTAAAGCCTCAGTTCTTCAGGGTCCAGCCCCTTCAGGTACTCCGCGATGCGGGGCGTTGGCGGATACGGGTTCTCGTTAGTGTTTAGCTTAACGAGGTCCCTGTCCTTCGGCTGCTCGCCGGGCACGTAGCCCGTCATGGCATCGACATTCCGGCGAATGTAACGGGAACTCATTTTGACTTCCTGATCTCGGCGGATCTCACGTGTGCATCAAGGCCCTCTATGTCGCCGAACGCCTTTACCAGCGGCAGGGCCGCGGCAAGGTCTGCCTTGCTGTAAGATATGAAACTCATCCGACGCCGGAAATCATCGCTGGTAAGGCCCGAAAACATTGCGGCCGACCCTCCCGTAGGCAGCACGTGACTGGGCCCGGCTACGAAGTCTCCTACAGATTCAGGAGTCCACTTGCCCATGAAGACCGCTCCCGCGCAGGTGATCCGCTTCATCAGGGCTTCCGGCTTCTTAACGAGAAGTTCGAGATGTTCGGCGCCGAACCGGTTGCTTATCTCTGCCGCTTCTATAAGCGAGCGCGCGACGACAAAAAGCATGCCGCGCCTGATGACGTTGCGAATTACTGCGCGCCTGCTCAGCTGCTCCGTCTGCTTCAGCAATTCATGCGCCACCCTCTCCGCATACCTTCTCGAGGTCGTAACCAGCATTGCTTTCTCATAACCGGTACCGTGCTCGGCCTGCGAAAGCAGGTCTGCGGCGCAGAATGATGGATCGACGGATCCGTCAGCAATCACAGCTATCTCGCTGGGACCCGCCACCAGGTCCAACGCCACGTCCCCGTAAACAAGCCGCTTCGCAGCAGTAACATAGGTCCCGCCGGGACCTACAATCTTCTGGACCTTGGCGATCGAACGCGTCCCGTAGGCCATCGCGCCTATGGCCTGGATGCCGCCTATCCGATACACCTCAGTGGCACCGGCCTCACGCACCGCGGCAAGAACGTAAGGATTCACCTTCGTTCCTCCCCTGGCCGGCGTACACGCAATGATCTCTTTCACCCCCGCGGCGACGGCCAGGGGCACAGTCATGAGTGCTGTTGAAGCCAGCGGCGCCTCGGCGCAGGGAATGTAAACACCTATCCGGTCAAGCGGAACAAACTTCTCACCAAGCTTACCTCCACGCCCAGTCTTCATGCTCCAGTCCTTCTTCAGGCTCGCACGCGAGAACTTGAGGACGCGAGACCGAACGGACCTGACAGCTTTGAGAAAGGACGGCTCCACTGACGCGAGGGCATCCTGGACTTCTTTTTCGCTTACCGCAAGAGACCTGAGTTTAGCGCCGTCGAACTTGAGGGCGAATTTCCGGACCGCCGCGTCGCCGCCTCGCTTTACTTCCCGAAGCACGCTTTGCGCGGCCTCTTCCGCGCGCGCGTCGAAAGCGGGCCGCTCGAGGAATTTCTCTATCGCCGCTGAGTCCTTACTGATTCTTGTGCTTGCTATTCTTATGTCCATTTGGAAATCCCTATTCAAAACCGTAACTTATCTTGAGCCTGCCTCCGCGCAGTGCTCGCGAACCCGGCTTTCCCAATAAAATCTTGCGGTAGACCAGGGCATCAATATCCTCGTTTCCCGACCCCTTTTCAATAAGAACATGTGCCGGGGCTCCCGTTTTATCAATGTCGAGAAGGACCCTTACCTCCCAGCCCGCTGCAAGGCCCTTGAGTTCATCTTCTGTGAATTCACCTGGCTCATAGCCGGCCTCCAGAAGATTTTGTGAGAGCTCAAACACAAGCTGGTTTTCCTGCTCAGTGCGCCCAAACACGGCTTCTTCGTCCCAGGCTGCCTCATACAGCTGCTCGTCTTTCCGCCAAACAGAATCTCCGGATGCCGGTCCCGGAGCCCTGCGCTCAAAATCCTTGGCACGCATGTCAAGAAACATGCGTCTGCCCTCCGGCATTCCAGGCATACGCAGAAGCTCGGCGGATTGACCGTCACCCTGCTTATAGGAAACACTCGAATCAAAGGCGAAGGCCGTTGGATCTCCAACTGACTGCAGCGCGCCCGCGGTGGATACCAGTTTGATCTGGAAGGGCTGCCGCGGCGCCTGCCACCTGTGAGGCACATTCTCGGGCCACATCCACCAGAGCCCGGCCCAGAGAAAGGCCACGAGAAACACGGGGATGCTCCTGCTTATCCATTCAGTGATGTGCCGTCTGTCGAACATTGTCAGTCTTCGGAAACAGCGAGGCTTACAGATTCAATGCCGGCTTCACGAAGAACGTGAAACACTCTAACTAACGTGTCATTGGATATTTCCTTGTCGCTGAAAAGCAGAATACTGGCGTCATCCTCGGCCTGGGCCGCCTCCCGGATCCGGTCACGCAGTGCCTCCATCTGCTTCTGGTTACCGATAACAAATGAATCGTCATTGAAGAACACCCGCTCGGCCGCTGCGCGTCCTCCGGCTTCACTGAAGTGCTTGACTACAGCCAGCAGGGCAGGCTTCACGCCGATCTGGGAACCATGTTCGGGCAGGTCCACCGTGTAGCCCGACTGCACTACCAGCCTGCTGCCCAGGAGCACAAACATGAGAGCCAGCAGCAGGATATTGACCCAGGGCCCAACACCGATCAGTCCCTGATTGATCCTGCTCTTGGGAAAGTATTTGGTCCGCAGGCCCTGTACCAACCTGCCGCCTATCGCCTTGTCCCTGATCATGACTGCTTTTCCTTCATGCCGCTCTTTATGAACGCAACTATCTCAGAGCCCGCCTTTTCCATGTCCAGGACAATTCGGTCGATCTTAACAACCAGAAGGTTGAACGCGGCGTGGCATGGAATCGCCACGCACAGCCCCGCCCCGGTGGCAACAAGCGCCTTCATAATGCCCTGCAGCACCTCGGCCGACTGAACTATTACCTCGTTCTGCAGAACGATAACGAGCTCCACCATGCCGAGAACAGTGCCAAGAAGGCCCATCAGCGGTGCGAGCTGGGCTACTGTGGCGACGACTACAAGGCGCCGCTCCATTCGAGAAATCTCCGATACCCCGGCGTCATCCACCGCGTCCCTCAAGTCCCCGGCTTCGTAGTCCCTGTTCAGGATGGCGGTCTTCACAATGTGCGCAACCGGACCCGGGGTCTCCTCGCAAATCGTAACGGCTTCCGAGATGTTCTTGCGGCCAAGGATATTATAAATCCCCTTTAAGAAGTCCTCGGACCTGATCCTCGCACGATGCAGGTGCAGCGCCCGCTCGATAAAAACCCCGAATGCGAGCAGGCCCATTCCAAATATGACCCAGACGACGACACCGCCTTTGAACAGCAACTCTAAAAGCATGAATTATTTCCTCCCGGGCAAGCCCGGCCGGCACTGGCCGCCCTCTTGCCGACTCTAAGCCTTACACTTATCTCAATAAAAAAGCCACCAGTGTTCGGACCTTATCTTCCTCGCTCTGGCACCCGCCTCCTTCGAGGCCGGCACTCCAGATTCTTCAAGCCGCTCCAGCACATTGGCCGCACGCTTCCAGTCCTGCTGGGATTCGAGTATCCGCGCAGCATCCAGGGATGCCCGGGTGAACCATACCCGCGCCGACTCGTCATGTTTCTCCCCTTTCTTCTTCTGTTCAAGGAACGGGATCATGACCCTGGAATAATACCGCTCGAGCGCATCGCTGGCCTTGCCCATTTTCTCAAGACTGCGCCCAATCTTATATTCAGACTGCAGGACCATGCTGCGTGAAGACTTCGAGCTGGCTACCACTACGCGATAGCACTGGATGCTCTCTTCATATCTCGTCGGGTCTTCGACACCCATTGTGAAATGGCAATCCCCTTTTCTTCCCCAGGCCGGCATGACGAGCGCGCTTTCCGGATACTTGTTGATGATTTCGTCCAGGGGCAGAATTGCCTCCGAAAACCGGCCCAGCTCGCACAGCGCATTGGCCTGGGCAAAGCGCGCATCAGGTATTCTAACACTGTTCGGATATTCTTTCGCGAGCCTGTTGAAAAGCTCTATAGCGCGCACATATTCCTTGCGCCCACTGGCCGCCATTCCCGCACGCAGCAGGGCTTCCGGCACAAGGACGCTCTTCGGATACTTCTCGACAAACTCAAGAAAGACCCCTTCCGCCTTCTTCATTTCCCCGCTGTTAAACTCCTTTTCCCCCTGCCAAAACACAACGTCAGGAGCCCACTTTGAATCAGGATACTTCTGCAGTAACTCGGCAAAAGTCTTCTCTACGTCCTGGTTCCTGCCCATCCTGTGATAGCAGATCCCCATCTCGTACAGGGCGTCCTGGGCCGAGCTGCTGCCCGCGTGCTTACTAGTGATCCTGGCGAGATCACTCAGCGCGCCTTCAAAATTCCCGGCGCTGAAATGGGTCTTTGCCCGGCTGTGGAGGGCCCTTACGAAATAGTCCTTCCTGGGAAACCTCTTCATTACCACTTCAAAATCTGCGACTGCGGCTGCGACCTCCTTGCGGTCGAACTTGATCTTCCCGATCTTAAGCAGAGCTTCGGCGCCCAGATCTTCCTGCGGATAGTCCTGCGCAACTTTTGCAAACTGCGCCTCGGCCTCTTTTACGCTCCCGCCGCCAAGCAGCGCCTCGGCCCGCTGATAACTAACGCTCTTGACCTTGCCGGACTCAGGAAACTCCTTAAGAAAGGCGTCATAGGCATCGAGAGCCAGCTTGTACTGGCCATTCGCGAAGTAGGCATCGCCCATCTTGTAGAGGCTTTCTTCCTTAAGTGCCGCCCGTTCGCTCATCTCATAGACCTTCTGGAATTCGGCCGCGGCTTCAGCAAAGCGCTCCAGCCTGAACATGCCCCACCCCTTGCCGAGGTGTGCGTCGACAAGGCCCACTGCGTTGGTAAACGTCTCAAGATACAGCTGATACTCCTCTACGGCTTCGCGGTCCTTATCTGACTCGAGGAGCGAGCGAGCGACCTCAAGCTGGAGCTCTGACGACTGAACGTGGTCCGTCATCTTAACAACTTGCCCCTTGAGAATGGCGATGCCTTCCTTGAGCTTGCCGGCATCGATGAGAGTGCGGCCATGCAGAATACTTCCACGCATCTGAAGGTCAGGGTTCCGGGTAAGCTTGAGCGCCTCGACGCATGATGAAATGGCCCCGGCGAGGTCGCCGGTCGACGCCCCGATTTCGGCGGCCTCCAGGAAAGCTTCCGCCCGGATGTCCCCCGCGAGACCTTCAGCCTTTGCAACGCCTGTAAAGACCTCCCTGGCTTCCTGCCCCTTCCCCAGCGATTTGAGCGCCGATCCCAAAAGATGATGTGCCCTGACTCCGGCTTCGGCCATTCCTTCTATATCCGCCACCTTGCGCAGGTACTTCTCGGCGCGCTTGTTGTCTCCCGTCTTGAAGAGCAGCTCCCCGAGCTCCGTCAGGTTCCTGACGCGGGCGGGGTGAGATGTGAACTTCTTTTCAAACTCGATGAAGGCGTCAACGGCCTGGTTGGTCCGCCCCAGCCCCAGAAGGCACCACCCCTTGAGGCGAAGCGCCTGCGGCGAATAGGCGTCGGACACGTGGTTCGTGTCAAAAGCGGCGAGAACGTTCGTCGCCCCAGCGAAATTGTCCTCACGGTAATCGCAGTAGGCCAGCCAGTAATCAGCCATGGGCGTATTGGAAACCTGCAGCTTCGACGGCGCGCCTGTGTTGACGACCTTCCTTACTTCCTTTGTCTTCCCCTGGCCATCAAGGGCACGGCAGTAAAGGTTCAATACCTCCATGGTCTCGAGTTCGGGCTCATGGCGGCCTTCGAGCCATGCGCGGAACTGCTCCTCAGCAATCTCGTAAAAACCGTCCTCGAGGGCAGCGCGCGCCGTGACGAGAACGTCACCTTTGTCCCCCTCCGCGAAGGAGCTGGCAGGCGCCATTAGAACAACGGCGCAGGCGAAGGCCATGGAAATATACTTAGGTTTCAGCATTTCAGCAGCGCCTTCAGAAACTTACCCGTGTGCGACTTGTTCGATTTCGCCACCTCTTCAGGCGTGCCCTCAACGACAATATTGCCGCCCTTATCGCCACCCTCCGGCCCCAAGTCTATAATATGGTCGGCGGTCTTTATAACGTCCATGTTGTGCTCGATAACGAGAACCGTATTTCCTGCGTCCCTCAGCTTCAGCAAGACCTGCAGCAGCTTGCTGGTATCAGCGAAATGCAGTCCAGTTGTGGGCTCATCCAGCATATACAGCGTGTTGCCGGTAGCCACCTTGCTCAGCTCGGCTGCAAGCTTGATCCGCTGGGCCTCACCGCCCGACAGTGTAGTCGCCGACTGCCCCAATTGCAAGTAACCCAGCCCTACGTCTGAAAGCGTCCTGAACCTTCTTTCAATGCCCGGAATGTTTTCGAAGAATTCAAGCGCCTCATTAACAGTCATATGCAGTACGTCCGCAATGTTCTTGCCGGCATACCTGACTTCGAGGGTCTCTGAGTTGAATCTCGTCCCGCCGCACTGCTCACAAGTCACGTAGACATCCGGCAGGAAATGCATCTCCATCCTGATAATTCCATCGCCCTTGCAGGCCTCGCACCTGCCGCCTTTGACATTGAAGCTGAAACGTCCTGGCTTGTACCCGCGGACCTTTGATGCGGGACATTCCGCGAAGAGGCTCCGAATCACAGAAAATGCCTGAGTGTAAGTCGCCGGATTGCTTCTCGGCGTCCTGCCGATTGGCGACTGGTCTATGACAATTATCTTGTCAATATGGCTGAGCCCCAGAATTTTCGAGTGCTTGCCGGGCCGATCCTTGCTCCCGTGAAAGTGCCGGAACAGGGCCTTGCGCAGTATGTCGTCAACAAGCGTGCTCTTGCCGCTGCCCGAAACACCCGTCACACACACGAAAAGGCCAACCGGGATCTTAACGTCTATCTTGTTCAGGTTGTTTTCCTCCGCGCCAACAACCTTTATGACCCGCCGGGTCTTCCTGACGCGCTTGGCCGGCACATGTATCTGGGCATTCTTCACAAGATACTTGGCGGTAAGGGACTTCTTGTGCTTAAGGAGCTGGGGGACCGTTCCTGCAAAAACCACCTCGCCGCCGTGACGCCCCGCGCCCGGACCCAGGTCAATGACATGGTCGGCGCTTCTAATCATCTCCTCATCATGCTCGACCACGGCAACAGTGTTGCCTATTGCGCAAAGCTCTTTCAGCATAGTGATGAGCCGCTGATTGTCACGCTGGTGCAGCCCAATGGTTGGCTCATCGAGAACATAGAGGACGCCTACCAGCCCTGACCCGATCTGGGTTGCGAGCCTTATCCGCTGCGCCTCTCCTCCCGACAGCGTCCCGCTCTCCCGGTCGAGCGTAAGGTAGTCAAGGCCGACCTCGACCAGAAATCTAAGCCTGCGCCGGATCTCCTTGAGCACCTCCCCGGCTATGTTCATCTGCTGGTCGCTGAGCTTGAGTTCATTGAAGAACCTGTCCGCCTGTATTACCGAAATGCGCGTGATGTCCACGATTGATTTCCCGGCCACAGTACAGGCGGTCACTTCCGGCTTGAGCCTCGTCCCAAGACAAGTCGTGCAGTGCTGCCTGCTCATGTAGCCGCGCAAACGCTGCCGCGTATAGTCACTGTCCGTATTCTCATATCGGCGCATCAGGTTGGGCATGACGCCCTCGAACGGCTTGCTGTATTTCTTGAAACCGCCGCCGCGCCAGAAACCGAAACCCACATCCTCTTCACCCGAGCCGTAGAAAATGATCTTCTGTATCTTCTTCGGCAGCTTATTGAACGGCGTATCAAGGCTGAACCCGTAATGCTTGGCAAGGGACCGCAGCAGGCCCTTGTAGTAGATCAGCAGCCGCCTGCCTCCCCGGCGCCACGCCTGGATTGCCCCGTCCTCGATGGATTTCGTCCTGTCCGGCGCTACAAGATCTTCATCAAAGATCAGCATCGTTCCCAGCCCGGCGCATGTCGGGCATGCTCCATAAGGGCTGTTGAATGAGAAGCTGCGCGCCGCCAGCTCCTCAAAGCTGATATTGCAGTCAGGACAGGCGTTCTTCTCGGAAAAGACCTCCATCTTATCGCCAACGAGGACAAACGCGAGGCCCCGTCCCTGCTTGAGCGCTATTTCCACTGAGTCCGTGAGACGCGACTTTATCCTGGCCGTAATGACGAGTCGGTCGACCACGACTTCGACATCATGCTTGAGCTTCTTGTCCAGGGCCGGGACTTCCTCCACATCGTATATCTCGCCATCGACGCGAACGCGGACAAAGCCCTGCTTTCTTGCCTGCTCCAAGACATCCTCGTGCTTGCCCTTCCTGCCCCTTACCACCGGAGCAAGGACGGAGAGCTTGGTCTTGTCGGGATTCAGGAGGAGCGTTTCAACTATCTGCTCAGCGCTCTGCTTCTGGACCTCTTTGCCGCACTTGGGACAGTGCGGAACACCGACACTGGCGAACAGAAGACGCAGGTAGTCATGGATCTCCGTAGACGTGGCGACGATCGAGCGCGGGTTTGAGCCGGCCACGCGCTGCTCTATAGAGATAGCAGGCGACAGCCCCTCAATGTGCTCCACATCCGGCTTTTGCATCTGATCAAGGAACTGGCGGGCATAGGCCGACAGGCTCTCAACATAGCGCCTCTGGCCCTCAGCGTAGAGAGTATCGAAAGCCAGCGAGGACTTGCCAGAACCGCTCAAACCTGTGATGACGGTCATTTTATCACGCGGAATGCTGACCGTAATATCCTTGAGATTGTGCTCTTTCGCGCCCTGTATATATATATCGTCTCTGCTCATATGAGATTGACCCTGAATATTACGCCATATCACAAAGCCAGTCAACGCGCCGCAGTTGCTGGGAAACGACAATCTGCCGGTCCTGCGCCGGGAAGACAGGCCGCTACTCGGCCTCTGACCCGTCGGCAGCCGGCTTGGGCTCAAAGTCGTCGCAAAAATCCGTAGCCAGGACTTCTTTGAAGTGCAGCGAGCACCTCTGAGTGAAGGGATTCACAAGGTAGTGCTCGCAGTAACGGCAGTTCCTGCCCCGCTCATCGTCGGCAAAGACGTCTACCACTTTTGCCTTGTCACTTTCATCAAAGACCTGCGCCTTCCGCGCCTGCTTGTACGGCACCTCTTCTTCTGAGGCATATTTGTAACCACAGGCAGAGCACAGAAACTCCTCGCCGATCTTCTTGAACCCTTCGTAGACCGGCTCGCGCCTGACAAGGGCGTCAGCGCCGCATTCAGTGCAGATTATCTCAACTCCAGCCACGCCCTACTCCAGAACAGCGCGTATCCTTCGCACCCCGGCGCTGGACGACTCTTCCTTTTTGATTCGGAATTTACCAAGCTCGCCGGTCTTTTCGACGTGCGGCCCGCCGCACACCTCTTTAGAAAAGTCGCCTACGCTGTAAACCTTTACCTGTTCACCATACTTTCCGCTGAAAAGCGCGATCGCGCCGCTTTCTTTCGCCTCCTCCAGGGTCATCGTCTCCATGGAGATGGGCATGTCTTTCTGTATGACTTCGTTAATCATGGACTCCACTTCGGCCTTCTGCTCGTCAGTCATCTTTTCAGGATGCGTGAAGTCGAACCGCAGCCGCTGTGCCGTGATATTCGAACCCTTCTGCTGAACATGATCGCCCAGGACCTTGCGGAGGGCCTGATGAAGAAGGTGGGTCGCCGTGTGAAGTTTCTTTGTCGCCTCGCTGTCATCGGCCAGCCCGCCCTTGAATGAAGCATTAGTGCCCTGGGACACCTTGCGATGCTTCTCAAAAGCTTTCTCGAACCCATCGCGGTCTACCTCAAAGCCCTGCTCCTTGCAGATCTCTTCAGTGAACTCCAAGGGGAACCCACAGGTGTCATACAGACGAAACGCTACTCGGCCGCCCAGCTTGGTCTGCCCATGCTCCTTCAGCTTACCCAGCACCTTTTCCAGTTCGGCCATGCCTTTGGTCAGAGTAGTCTCGAAACGCGTTTCTTCTTCCACCAGCTCCTTCGTCACAAACTCGCTGTTCTGGTCAAGCTCGGGATATACATGCCTGTAGTTCTCAATAACATTCTGGGCCAACTGCCCCAGGAGCCCCTCTCCAGCTCCAATCTTCTTCGCGTACCGGACGGACCTCCTGATAAGCCTGCGCAGCACATAGCCCTGCCCCAGGTTGCCGGGCTTGATTCCCTGCGCGTCTCCCAGGATAAAGGTGGCGCTTCTGATATGGTCTGCGATGACTCGCGATGCGTGCACGTCCTCTTCAGAATCATCAAGCTTCCTGCCGGCCTGCGCCTCTATGATCTCCATCATCGGAGAGAAAAGCTCCGTGTCATAGACGGTGCTTCTGCCCTGCATCATAGCAATTGTCCGCTCGACACCCATACCCGTATCAACGTTGGCATTGGCGAGCTGCTCGTAGGATTCGTCCTTGGTCTTGTCATACTGCATGAAGACATCGTTCCAGATCTCGAAATACTTGCCGCAGTTGCAGCCGGGCCTGCAGCCGGCACCACAGTCGTCCTTTCCCGTATCAATAAACATCTCTGTATCAGGCCCGCACGGTCCGGTCTGGCCGGCCGGCCCCCACCAGTTGTCTTTCTTGGGGAGCGCAAAGATGCGTTCTTCCGGAATCCCGAGCTTCTTCCAAATCGCAATCGACTCCTCGTCCTTCGGGACAAGGTCATCGCCCTCAAAAACGGTCACGGACAGCTTTGCCGGATCAAAGCCGAGATAGCTTTTCGATGTCAGGAATTCGTACGACCAGGCGATGGCTTCTTCCTTGAAGTAATCGCCGAGCGACCAGTTCCCGAGCATCTCGAAGAAAGTGCAGTGAGTGGCATCGCCGACTTCATCGATGTCGCCGGTGCGAATGCACTTCTGTACGTTGCAAAGCCGCTTGCCCGAGGGATGCGGCTCGCCCAGCAGGTAAGGCACAAGCGGGTGCATTCCTGCCGTCGTGAAAAGAACCGTTGGGTCGTTCTGCGGAATCAGTGACGCTCCGGAAATTACCGTATGGTCCTTCTCCGCGAAGAAATCGAGATACATCTGCCGTAATTCATCAGCCTTCATTTCGTGCAGCTCCGATCAATCAGTCGTCAGACTTGCCGTCATCATCGGCTCCGCTGGCTTTCGCCTTGCAGTCGTCGATCATCTTCTGCAGCAGTGCCGCATCGTTCTCCAGCGTGCGCCTCGCACCCTCATGCCCCTGCCCGAGCTGCTCGCCGTCATACGACAGCCATGAACCGCGCTTCTCTACGAGGCCATACTTGATTGCGGAATCAAGCACCGAGCCTTCCCACGAAATACCCTGCGCGTAAAGTATATCAAATTCGGCCTCGGTAAACGGAGGCGCCACCTTGTTCTTCACGACTTTGACGCGCGTCCTGTTGCCCAGCACCTTGCCGGTCGAGTCCTTGATGGAGGTGATCCTGCGGATATCGAGCCTTACCGAAGAGTAAAACTTGAGCGCCCGTCCGCCCGGCGTGGTTTCAGGACTGCCGAACATGACCCCAATCTTTTCCCTTATCTGGTTTGTGAACAGGCAAAGCGTGTTTGACTGCGCGATAACACTGGCAAGCTTGCGCATGGCCTGTGACATAAGCCTGGCCTGAAGGCCGACGAAAGCATCGCCCATGTTGCCGTCAATCTCAGCTCTCGGAGTAAGCGCGGCGACAGAGTCGACCACGACAACGTCGAGTGAATTGCTCTTCACCAGCTGCTCTACAATCGTAAGCGCCTCTTCACCCGAAGACGGCTGAGCAACCAGGAGCTGGTCCAGGTCGACACCTATCTTCTTCGCGTACGAGGGGTCCATCGCGTGTTCAGCATCAATAAATGCAGCCGAGCCGCCGTTCTTCTGGGCGTTGGCAACAACATGCAGCGTGAGAGTCGTCTTGCCGGAAGATTCCGGGCCGTAAATCTCAACTATCCTTTTGCGGGGCAGTCCGTTTACCCCCAGGGCCATGTCCAGTGAGAACGAGCCCGTGGAAATAACTTCGATGTTCTTTACCGTCTCGGCATCTCCCAGGCGCATGATCGCGCCTTCGCCAAACTCTTTCTTGATTTGAGCGAGTACCGCTTCCAGCCCGCCGGCTACCGCCGCCTTCTTTTCTGCGGCTCTTTCTTCCTTCTTGCTCGGTTTCTTAGCCATTCTCTATTTCTCCTTATCATTGCATAAAGCATTCAAAAGCAGAGTCAGCGCCTCATTCACGGCTCGCTCCCTGACTGTGCTTCTGTCACCATCAAAAACAGACCTTCTTACCACAGTCTGGCCCCTGCCTGCCAGTCCAATATAGACCAGGCCCACAGGTTTTTCCGGCGTCCCCCCGCCCGGACCGGCGATCCCGGTAACGCTGACCCCAAAGTCAGCATTGGCAGCCCTGCAGGCGCCCTCGGCCATCGCCCGCGCCACCTGCTCGCTGACAGCTCCATGTGCGGCAAGCAGATCCGGCGACACCCCAAGAAGCCCCTCTTTCAGCTCGTTGGCATAGCTGATGACCCCACCCTTGAAGCACGCCGAACTGCCGCTGACACTGGTAATCCTGGCCCCGATCATGCCGCCGGTACAAGACTCAGCAACAGCCAGCGTCTTGGCTGACGACACTAATCTCTCAACAATTTCCTGCTCGAGCATATCGGCCTCAACACTACCCGACCCGCACGCCTGCCGCAAGTAAACTTAGGGGCTCCCACGGGTTATTCTGCCTTTAATAACGCATTGAAGCCTGTGCGCTTGTACACTAAGGTTAACCGCAGTGAGGCTCTGGACCCAACAGCGAACGGAAGACCATGCGCCCTGATACGAAAATAGTGGTCAAAGGTGTTTCCCAGAAGCTGTTACTGTGCTTGGCCCTCATCACTGCACACCTGACAAAGCCTGCTGTATCTCATTCCAGTCCGGTCGAAGTATCTGTCGCAGACCCCTCCGGGCCAACTGTAGGTCCGCTCCTTATCGGAATGAACGCGGTCTACACCCATGAGTCTGCCGACACCTGGAAGGACGGCAGGAAAATCCGCGCGCTCCGAGAGGCAGGGGTAGGATGCCTGCGCTATCCAGGCGGGCATGTGGTCTCCTTCTGGGACTGGGAATTCCCATATCACAACGCCTACCAGAACTTCTGGGACCCTTCATACACCAGGAGCCTGAACCCTGAGACAAGAGCTGCACTCAAGCAAAAGAACGGTTCGCGCATGCTGCTGGACGACTTCTTCAGGATTTGCGCCAGGGCCGAAATAGAACCCATTGTCGGTATAAATATGTTTCAGGGGTACAAGTTCAACCGCACGGAGGACTCTGTCGCAAAAGCGGTTCGACTGGTGAAGCACTGCATGGCTCAGAACCCCAGCGTCAAATACTACTATCTCGACAACGAAGCGGGACACCAGCCCGAAAAGGGAAAACATATCCCCGTTAACGACTACATCGCATTGATTCCCGCATATTCGAGGGCAATAAAGAACGTCCAGCCTGACGCGAAGCTCATTGTCAACCCGATCGGCTGGCACAAAGTGGGAGACATGATCAGGAAGGCAGGCCGCCACTTTGATGTCATCGACATCCATTGGTATTACAACAACCGGAAATGGGGACTCTTTTATATTGAGGACTGGCGCAAGGAGCCCGGGCATAAAAAGCTCGAAAGGGCAGTCACCGAGTTCAGGAAGTCCAAGGTTCAGACGGGGCACGACCATCTCGGATTGGCATCACTGGAGTGGAACCTGGGGCCTGCGACAGGCGAGGCAGGGTCGGATCCCGGCTCCACGCTGTTCTCCGGACTGGTACAGGCAGACATGCTGATAAGCTTCGTCTCCAGTGACCTCGTAATGGCGGCCACCTGGCCTATGACCTGGATCTCGAGGAAACAGGACAACGCGGGAGGTTTTCGCAATTTCCTCGACCAGGAAACGGGCGAAGCCAGCCCGTCCAGACACATCTTCAAGTGGTTTTCCCTTGCTGTTGACGGCGCAGTACTCGAAACAGACATCGCAGCATCCGGAGGCATGCGGGGTGCCGGCGTCCTGAGCAAAGACGGCAACACCATTCTTGTCTATCTTCTCAACAAATCCATCGAAAGCAAAGAGGTCACCATAAGCTGCAAAGCAAGCGTTTCGTCCGCGTCAGCAAAGTCCTTCGAAAAAGGAAAGAGCGTGGATGATGTACGGGTCAGGAACGTTCCTACCACAATCTCAGGCGGGAAAGTGAGCTTCGAAATGGCTGACACGTCCTTTGTCTTCGTGGAAGTATCACTGCGCTAGTCCTGCCACGCTCAGCGCACAAAGACATCAGGCCAGCAGTCATTTCCAGTGTGGTGCGTCAGGCGAACAGCCTTGCCGGGCGGATCACCGATCTTCCACAGAAATATCTCATAATCTGCCGTGTCATGCTCATGCCCGGTGGCGCAGGCGCCAAACACAAGCGTGTCCCCGCTCCCAGAGACCCGCGGGAAATACTCGTGACTGTAATCACCAGGCATATCGAGCCATTTCGTCCGCGTTCCTGACTCCGGATCGATTTTGTAGATCACGTTCTGCATCCTGCCGCCCTTGTCTACGTAGTAGAGATAAGCGCTGTCCGGTGCCCATGTGATCTGGCACCCGCCGAAATATTTTCTTATTTCACCGTCCATGTTCCAGACAGAAACCGCCCGGTCAGCACCGCGCATTGTCACAGCAAGCGCCTTCTTGGCAACGCTGTAGCTCGGGGTCTGCATGATCATCTTCTCTGAGTAACCAGTCCCCGACGGGGAAAAGAGCACTTCTTCCTGGCCGGTTTCGACATTAACGCTGACCACCTGCGAGCCGTCGCGCTGGAACACCACATATTTCCCGTCTTCTGTCCAGGTCGGGGTGTTCCCTCTGGCTGCGAGTTCCCGCTCCTTTCCTGTTTCCAAGTCATAGAGCACGACACTCCAGGGCATGGGGTCGCGCTGCGACGACCATTTCACGTGACACCGGGAAAATACCAGCCTCTTCCCGTCTGGGGATATGCGCGCGAAGTATTCCGCATTCTCGTGGGTCGTGAGCCGACGGATCTTTCGCGAGGGCAGGTCCATCATGTAAATGTCGTGATTGCCGTTCCTGTTTGAGCTCCAGGCAACAAAGCCGCGGGTCCCGCCTATAACAGCGGCTGCGGCCCGCTTCTCTTCCGCCGTTACATTGACCTCTTCACCGGACTCAGGCGGCTTGAGCGATCCAAGCTTCTTTGCTTTTCTCACCTGCACGGCAGCGAACGCGAGGCCAAGCAATAGCAGGCCAAGAACACAGGCCCACACAAGCGGCCGCGTGCTCCGTTGAGGGGCTTCTACTTCGCTGGTTTTACGTTCTACCGTAGCAGAGAAAAGCAGGAAGCCTATCCCGCCAAGCGTATAGTCAACCAGCTGGCTGTAAATATGCACAACCCCTACCGTGACCAGGCTCATTGCCGCGGAATAACCAAGTACTGTCAGGGCCAGAGTCCCGCCGGCCTCGTAAGTTCCAAAACTCATGAAAGAAGGAACAGGCAGGCTGCCCGCGGCTTCCGCGCCAACCAGGGCGAAGATGACATTCCAAACCGGTTCGGCAGCAAGCTGGGGAAACGCGCGTGACGTCACAGCGAGAAACAGAGCGTAAAGCCCTGCATACTTGGCCAGTCTCACTCCCAGAGATAAGCCCAGAAGTTTTAGTGCTATCCCCTGCCTGCGCGTGCTGGTTACAGCGTCGTTTAGCTTCTCAAGAAAACTAAGCGTTCCCGCTATCAGCCTTGCCCTGGGCGACTCACCGAACATGCGGCGCGCGATGCGGCAGCAGAAGCCCAGCCCTGAGAATATCAGCACCGAGCCCACCGCGGCTGCCAGAAACACGACTGCCAGGACGCCTATGAGTCCTTTTCCGGATTGAGCGCCGCTGATAACTCCAGGTACTGTCGCGGCTGCCAGAATGAAGAGTAAAGCTATCAAGTCAAAGAGGAAGCTTATTGACAGTGACGACACGCAGGCCTCTCCGGACACGCGGTGACCTCGGTTCATCATTGCGATATAGCTCAGCTCCCCCGCCCGCGACGGCAGCATATCTACGGTCATGTTACGCACCAAAGTAACGAGCAAGGTGTGAAACATGCCAGGATCATCATCTCCGGCCGAAGAAATCAGGACACGAAACCTGACAGCACGGACAAAGGCCTGCAGCAGGCTGGTAACCACATAAGCTGCCAAACCCAGGAGCGATACCGTCTTCAGGGCGTCCAGCATTTGCGCCCGCTCCTCCCCGGACAGTCCCGCGGAGACAGTCCTTATCATGAACCCAATGATAAGCAGAGACACTCCTATGGAAATCCCTATGCGTAGAGCCCACTTCCCTGTAAGCATCTTCGAGTCTGGCAAAGCTTTCATGCTGTGGTACAGTGTAGGCGTTATAATGCGAAGCTAAAGAACAAAGCGTATGACACCTGTCACCACATATTACCTCGAGATGTCGGATCCCTCGCAGTTGAAGCCGGCGGTCTGCGACGACCCTTGCTTCCGTGTCGAGGAAGTGAGCGGAGACAGATGGCAGATCAACAAATCCCTTTACGAGATCGTCGGAAAAGACTGGAAATGGATCGACAAGCTTCCGTGGACCAATCAGCAGTGGCGCGACTATGCCGGCTCATGCGCCATCAGGACGTTTATCGCTTACTATCAAACAGACATCTGCGGCTATTTCGAGTTGTCCACACATGACAATGAAGTCGAAATAATCTATTTCGGCCTGGTGCCGGACTTTGTTGGGCGCAAACTCGGCGCGCCGCTTCTTACCAGGGCGCTCAATGAAGCATGGCAGATGAAACCGAAGCGTGTCTGGGTACATACCTGCACGCTCGACCACCCGGCGGCAATGAAGAACTACGAGGATCGAGGCATGACACTTTACAAAACAGAAACAGAGGACTCGGCCGTCAATGAAGAGAATTGAACTAACGCCCGTGGAAATGACACCAGAGGTGATGAAAGACCTCGAAGAAAGGGAGCTCATCATACGTCTCTGCCCGGGCCGCCACAAGCTCGCGCCCGCTCCCGGCGAAACCCTCGGCCACACGGTCTACGATTCCAACCCGTCATACGGCGGCCACAAGCTGCTTGCGGTCACGGTGAACCGGACTTCCTTCGCTGCCTTCGGAACACATCCTGACAACGAGGAGTTCCTGATGATAGGTAGTCCCGATACTAAACCGATGTACCTGGTCATAGCACTGTGCATGAAAGACGATCTGGCCCGAAAAATCTCCGCGGGGTCTCTCGAACCGGCTGATTTCGTCTGCCTTACGGTGAAATACAACGACCCGGAGGTGAGCTTTTTCACAATGCTCGCGGATGTTCCACACGGCGAGGCCGTGGCTGGCACTGCAGGGGACACGCCGTCATTTTATGTTACAGAGCCCAGCGATATGGGAATAGAGTTTACCGACTTTGGAGATTACGAGCTATGCGTGAAGTAGCACTTACGCTGAGATCTCTCTGCAGGCTCGAGCTGACAGAACCGCGGCGAGAAGAGGAGACTGAAATTGTCATTCCGGGCGCAGTCGAGGAACCCCAAACCCACGATGCAGCAGGAAGGTGGCAGTTCATGCCCCACAAAACTCATTCCATTATTGCGCTCGTGATGACAATATTCTGCCTGGAGGTACAAGCTTTGGAAGTAGAAGGATTCAAACCGGACAAGAGCGTTGTCTATAAGACTGTCGGCAAGACCGAGCTTAAGATCCACATCTTCAATCCGGAAGGCCACGGCACAGCAGACAGCCGCCCGGGCATAGTGTTCTTCTTCGGGGGCGGCTGGAACGGCGGCTCACCCAGCCAGTTCTACCCGCACTGTGAACACCTGGCATCACTCGGCATGGTCGCCATGGCTGCGGAGTACCGCGTGAAAACCAAACACGGCACAACACCTCAGGAATGCGTGAAGGACGGCAAGTCTGCCATACGCTGGATAAGGAAGAACGCCAGGGAGCTGGGCATAGACCCCGACAAGGTGCTTGCCGGCGGCGGGTCCGCAGGCGGACACGTCGCGGCAGCGGCTGCAATGACCGAGGGCTTCAACGAGGAAGGCGAGGACCTGGCTGTGAGCTGCGTCCCCGCCGCCTTGGTGCTGTTTAACCCGGTATACGACAATGGGCCCGGCGGATACGGACATGATCGCGTCAAAGGATACTGGCAGCAAATCTCACCCATGCACAATATCAGTGACAAGACGCCACCCACCATCGTGATGTTCGGGAGTGAAGACAATCTCGTA